>JBKJND010000129.1:0-2935 GCA_046596095.1 Ahniellaceae bacterium
GCAAGCGCCGCGCGAAAAGGGGACGGAGGTAATTAATCGCGATTAATTACCTCCGTCCCCTTTTCGCGCGGCGCTTGCCGCCGCTCGTCGCCGCCGACGCTGATGCGGTTGCGTCCTCCCGACTTGGCGCGATACAGCGCCGTATCGGCTGCCTGGTACAAACGTTCCACATCGCCTGCGCTCGCCTCGGTGAGCGCCGCTACACCGATGCTGATTGTGATCGGCAACTGCCGTCCACGAGTCTGCATGGTTTGCGCCTCGATCGCCGAGCGAAAGCGCTCGGCCCACTCGGCCGCTTGATCCAGCGTAACTTCGCGCAGCAGTACCGCGAATTCTTCGCCGCCAACCCGCGCCACCAATGTCTCGGCGGTCGCGAACTCGCGTTGCAGACGTTGCGCGAATGCGATGAGGCAAGCATCGCCTTCGGCGTGGCCGAAGCGGTCGTTGACGGCCTTGAAATGATCCACATCGCACATCAGCAGGGAGAGCGGGCTGCTGGACGCGTGCGCATACGTGACTGCTTCGCGCAAGGCGTGATCGAAATGCATGCGATTGGCGAGCCCGGTCAAACCATCGCGACGGCTGAGGCGGGCGTACTGATCGCGCTGCCGGCGCAGTTGCAAGTCCAGCGCCGACCTCTGCAACCATTCACGGTGACTGCGCTCGACGGCGAGGCCAAGGTAGCCGAGATACACAAGCATTGCCCACGCCAGCGTCGTCTCGTGCCGCAGGAACGCCAGTACCGCGATGGCGGGACCCATGAGCAGAAATACCGTCGTGATGGCGAACCTGCGCCGCATGGAGAAGCCATGCGCAGAGGCAGTGGCAAACGCGACACCGCCGAACAGCACAACGGTGCGTGCGCTGTCGTAGCCAACATCGGCGAGAACCCAGGCGGACGCGACTCCCCACAGGACGCACGAGGTCACGATCAGGAACCACGGCCAGCGCAACCAGAGGCGCAGTGTGGAAGCTCCCGCTTCAGGCGGCGGGGGATAAAGAAACCTCGCCACCGCGAGCGCGAGAAAAGCCAATCCGACAAACCCTGCCGTTTGATCGTGCGGCCCGCCAGCCAGCACTACGAATATCCAGCCGACCACGTAAAACAAACCACCAAGGCGCATGCGCTGCTGCGTGTCCTGGCATTCCTGCTGCAAGCGCAGCAACACCGCGTCGGGTGTGCCTTCCTGAAAACGCAGGGGAACGGCAGGAGCCGTGGTGTCGCGCGAGTCGTTCAAGGAATGCCAGCCGGGGAACTGTTGAAATCTTTCAGCAATTCGCTTGCCAGCGTGAGTGCTCAGACTGTGAACCAGTTCTCACTTCGGCGATCATTCACTCAAACGGTGCGTGGGATCTCGGTGAATGCGCCGGCAGCCAGCGGGTGGCCAGCAGCAGACTCCACGCCGTCGAAGACCAGCACCGCACGATCGCTGCCGCGCGCGCGCGCGGCCATCAGCGCAGCCGCAGCGCGCGCGAGCGCGGCGTCGATGCCGGCGCGTTGCGCATCGGCGTCGTCGGCGGGCGCATCAGGCAAGGTAGCGGCACCCGCGGCCAGCAGGACATCGATACCACGACCCGCCATGTCGATCGGGTGATCGCCGACCGCAGCAAGGAGTTTCGACAGACGCAGCGCCGCTTGCTCGGGAAGACAGTTGACCAATGCGAGCAGAAAGTCGCCGTCAGCGCGCTGGATAACCATGTCGTGAGCGCGCACGCTGTTGCGCAACCGCTCGGCGACGGCTTCAAGCAAAGCGGCGCGATCCGAAGCGTCAGCGGTTACCGCCGACGACTGCGGTTCCAAACCTGCCAGCACCAGCAACAGCTGTCCGCTTGCGCCTTCGCGGCGGCGGTTCGCATGTTGTTGCGCTAGTCGGGGCAGGACGTCTGGATTCACTTGATACACGGGCTCTCGCAAGTGCGCCTAAAGCGGAACGGAATTCTGCAACTGCTTGCAACCAGGGTTCGCACGCAAGGTTTGGCGCGCAGCAGCGCAACGTGAGGATATCAGGCCTTACGAGTATTTTGCGCGAAGACATGGCGGGAACGCGCGGCCCATTTCGGGGCGTCTGCGGGGGCAACAGCCCCCTCTCGCTGCGCCGCCCTCACGCATGCTGCGCGACCAACGACTGCCGACTACCCGATGCTAAGCTCGTCGGCGCGCGCGATCCCGCGCACGGGCGGTAAATCAAGAGATCTTCAATGCAGCTTTCGTTCGAGTTTTTTCCGCCCAAGACCGATGAACAACGCGCGCAGCTAGAACGCACAGCCCGCAAACTCAAAGCCCGCGATCCGGCCTACGTATCGGTCACGTTCGGCGCGGGGGGTTCGACGCTTGCGTACACCTCTGAGACTGTGCGCGGGCTTGCGCACGATCATGGTTTTTGCGCCGCACCTCACATCTCCTGCATGGGCGGCACGCGCGAGGAAATCCGCGAACTTCTCAGCACTTACCGCGCGCTTGGTTGCACCCACCTCGTGGCGTTGCGCGGCGACATGCCGTCGGGCATGGCGCGCGTTGGCGAACTCCGTTACGCGAGCGAGCTCGTCGCTTTCATTCGCGCCGAACACGGCGCCACCTTCCACATTGAGGTTGGCTGCTACCCCGAGTGCCATCCGCAGGCAGACGACGCGCTCGCGGATCTCCGCAACTTCAAGTCCAAGATCGACGCAGGCGCCGACGGGGCGATCACGCAATATTTCTACAACGCCGACGCCTACTTCCGTTTCGTCGACGAGGCACGCCGCATGGGCATCGAAGTGCCGATCACCCCGGGCATCATGCCGATCGCCAACTTCACACAGTTACGTCGATTCTCGGAGATGTGCGGCGCCGAAATCCCGCGCTGGGTGGAACGGCGCATGCGCGCCTACGGCGATGATCGCGAAGCCATCGCGGGATTTCGGCGCCGCACATCTCCGAGAATCGACGTAACTG
>JBKJND010000185.1:0-3646 GCA_046596095.1 Ahniellaceae bacterium
CCATCGTGCAACAGCACCCGCCCTGCAATGCGACGTTCCAGTTCCTTCGCCGGTCCGCTCATCGATGCGAAGCCCTGCCCGAATCCGACCACCGCCAGCCCGTCGCCCTGCAATTGCGTGAGTCGGATTCGGGCAGGGCTTCGCATCGATGAGCGGACCGGCGAAGGAACTGGAACGTCGCATTGCAGGGCGGGAGCTGTTGCACGATGGCAACCCGGTCATGCGATGGATGGTTTCGAACGTCACCGTCGAGCAGGACGCGGCCGGCAACCTGAAACCGAGCACCCAACTTCCGCACTTCCCATACGATTTTGCTGACTGCTGATGTACCGCGCGCTTGTTGTGGCGCGGGTTTGCGCTCGTAGACGGGTCGAAATCCGGAAATGTCGTGTAGTCACACGTTTACCTTCATGAAGCCATTGATAGCGGTGCGTGTGTCGTTGTAACGTAGCGCCATGTTTACGCGTATCTCGCTGTCTGGTGGGCGCAGCTATCTGCAACTGGTCGAGTCGTTTCGCAACGACGCCGGGCAGCCGCGTCAGCGCGTGGTGGCGAGCCTTGGCCGCCTGGATCAGCTGACGCCCAAAGACCTCGATCCGCTCATCAATGGGCTCGATCGCGCGCTCGGTCGGCAACGCATTGCCGCGCCTGTCGTCGAGTTCGTGACGGCCAAGTCGCTGGGCGACGTGTATGCGCTGCATGCGTTGTGGGAGGAGTTGGGTCTGGCGGATGCGCTGCGGCGGTCGCTGCGCTCCTCGCGGCGTCGCTTCGATGCCGAAGCGCTGATTCGCGCGATGGTGTTCAACCGCCTGTGCGAGCCCGAGTCGAAGCTCGGCGTGCTGCGGTGGCTCGACACCGTGGCGATGCCCGACATGCCCGAGGTGGTGAGCCACGATCAATTGCTGCGCGCGATGGATGCGCTGATGGATCGCGCCGAGACGGTCGAGGCGGCGGTCGCAAAGCAGCTGCGGCCGTTGCTGGACGAGGCGGTGTCGGTGGTGTTCTACGACCTGACCACGATCCGGATTGCGGGATCGAGTGAGGTCACCGACGACGTCCGCAAGTACGGCCTCAGCAAAGACACGGGCGGCATCGCGCGGCAGTTCGTGCTGGGCGTGATCCAGACTGCTGAGGGATTGCCGATCGCTCATCAAGTGCACGCCGGCAATGTCGGCGAGGTCACCACGCTGTTGCCGGTGATCGAGCAGACGATTGCGCGCTATGCGCTCAAACGCGTCGTGCTGGTGGCCGACCGGGGCTTGCTGAGTCTCGACAATCTGGCGGCGATCGAAACGCTCAAGACGCACGCCGGGGCGCCGGTCGAATTCATTCTGGCGGTGCCCGGTCGGCGCTATGGCGAGTTCGCCGAAGTCGCACGCGGGGCGACGATTGCGGAGGGTTTGGGCGAGACGACCTGGCAAGGCCGGCGTCTGGTGATCGCCCACGATGACGTGCGCGCCAGCGAACAGCGTCAGGCGCGCGAGCGCACGATTGCGACACTCGAAGCGGAAGCCGAGCGCATCACGCAGCGCCTCGATGCGCAGGACCAGGGCACACCGCAACCTGGCCGCCGCTCGAACGATCGGCGCGCGTACCTGCGCTTTTCGGAACAGGTCAAGGCAGAGCGATTGAGCCGTATCGTCAAGGCCGATCTCACCGCCGAGCGTTTCAGTTACGACATCGACGAGGATGCCAAGCGCGACGCCGAAGTGTTCGACGGCAAGCTGCTGCTGGTCACCAATACCGCGTTTGCCGCAAGCGATGTCGTCGACCGCTACAAGGCCCTCGCCGATATCGAGCGCGGCTTTCGCGTGCTCAAGAGCGACATCGACATTGCGCCCGTGCATCACCGGTTGCCGGAACGCATTCGTGCGCATGCGCTGATCTGCTTTCTCGCACTGGTCATGCATCGCGTGCTGCGCAGTCGACTGCGCGCCAGCGGCAGCCCGCTATCGCCGACCCGCGCGCTGACCTTGCTGCGGCAGGTCCAGCAACTGCACGTCACCATTGATCGCAAGCCCGCAGTGCGCACCAGCCAGATCACCGCACCGCAACTCGACCTCTTTCGCCAGGTACAACTGACCGCGCCCAGGGATTCTTCGGCCCTGTAGTGACATTTTTCGATTCGGCGCTCAAGCGAATCAAGCACTTACGGCGCTAACTGCGGAACTTGGGCGAACAGCTTCCACTGGCCATCGACTTTGCGTTGCCCGCGCAGCGTGAAGCGATAGAGCCGCTTGTTGTGGCGCAGGTTGCCGAATACCGGTTCGACGGTGGCGAAGCGCTGGCCATAGCGTGCACGACCTTCGTCGCTGTCGATGCGCGCCCGCATCAGTGGTGTATGCACGGCCGGTTCGGTGCGCGTCTGCACGGCGATCACCCGAGGCCGGCGCGTGTGGATATTGCGCAGGCACTGCGCGCGCAACGCGCAACCGGCGCAGGCTTCGATGGCGGCGCGATAGCGGACCTCGGTGTAATCGCCATTGCGTCCCTCGCCGCTACGCGCAAGCTTGTGGCCGGCCGGACAGATCGCGTGCGACTGATCCTCTGCGATCTTGAAATCGTCGGGCCTGAATGTGCTGCGCGAGATAGGTTTGGACTTGTCTTGCAACGGGTCTGGCCTGCTCGTGTGTTTGTCTTGATCGGCGAGACGCTCGTCGCGACTGCGCATCTGGTTGTCGGCGATCAGCGCATCGATGTTGCGCGCGGCCAGCGCCGCGAGATTGGCCTCGGAGTGATAACCCGCGTCGGCGGTGATAAGCGTCGTGGAGGTGCGCTGCTCTGCGCAGGCATCGATGACCGGCAACAGCAAGGCCTGCTCGTTGCCGGTGCCGTGCGCCGAGGCCTCGACGATCACCTGATGCTTCTCGTCGACCACGGCCACACCGCAGTAACCCTGAATCACGCCCTTGTCGGTGGCCATCTTGGCCGACTCGTTGTCGGTCAGGTTCGACTTGATGGTGCTGCCACGCGTACCGAGACGATCATTCGGGTTGTCGGTGAGCCAAGCGCTGATCTGCGCAGCCTCGCGCGTCATGCGCTCGAGGCGCGCGGTGGTCTTGACGCTTCCGACCTCGTCGCGGGAATCGGCGTCGTGACTGCGGTGACGGTCGAGCATCGTTTGCGCGGCGCGCTCAAGCTTGGCAGCGCGGTCCATGAATTCGGCGCGGGTGCCGGAGCGGTGCTTGCTGGCGTTCGAGGGCAACTTGACGCCATCGATCGCAAACATCTCGCGACCGATGAGGCCCTCGTTGCCAAGGATCGTCAGCACCTGCGCAAAGATCGTCGCAATCTCGTCGCATGAGCAGCTCACAAAGTCCGCAATCGTGGTGAAGTGCGGCTAGGCATCGCCCGTGATCGCAAAAAACAGCGCGTTGTCGCGACACGCACGCTCGATGCTACGCGACGACACCATCGCCTGCGAGTAGCCGAGCAGCACGGCCTGAAGCAACATCGCAGGCTGATGCGCGGTCGCGCCGGTGACGTCGTTACGGTAATGCGCGTCGAACCCCGACAAGTCCAGAAGATCGACCAGGTGATACACCGCGTGCGCAAACGATCCCGGCACCAGTTGCGTGTCCAGATCCACCGGCAATAACCGAGGACTCATGTCCACATCCGCGTAGCGCGCCACCACCCCCCCCCC
>JBKJND010000449.1:0-3933 GCA_046596095.1 Ahniellaceae bacterium
CTCGGCGCCGCCTACACCCTGTGGCTGACCAAGCGCGTGGTGTTCGGTGATGTCGCCAATCCGACGGTCGCTGCACTCCGCGATATCGATGCGCGCGAGATGTTCGTGCTGGCCTCATTCGCCGCGGCCACGCTGGTGGTCGGCGTATGGCCCAAGCCCCTCATCGATCTCATGAATCCCGCGATTGCGGAACTCGTCGCACAACTCGCGATAAGCAAGGGTTAGCCGGTGGACGTCGCGATGTTCTCAATGCAAGACATGTTGGCGCTCGCGCCCGAGCTGTTCCTGCTCTCGGCGACGTGCGTGATCTTGCTGGCCGACCTCTTCATCGCGCAGTCGCGAAGAATCGTGACGCACATATTGTCCGTGGCGGTGCTTCTGATGACGGCGGTGCTGGTCTGGCGCGCGTCGGATACCGCAGGGCCGCCAACGGCATTCGGCGGCATGTACGTGCTCGACGGACTCGCCGAACTGCTCAAGATGTTCCTGCTCGGTGTCAGCGCGCTGGTGCTCATTTACGCCAAGCCCTACCTCCAGCGTCAGCAACTTTTCAGCGGCGAGTTTTACCTGCTGGTGTTGTTCGCGGTGCTCGGGATGATGCTGCAGGTGTCGAGCGGAAATCTGCTCATGCTGTATCTCGGCCTGGAGCTGATGTCGCTATCGAGTTACGCGCTGGTCGCCCTGCAACGCGACTCCGGCATCGCGTCCGAGGCGGCGATGAAATACTTCGTGCTGGGCGCATTGGCGTCGGGCCTCCTGCTCTACGGAATCTCGCTGCTGTACGGCGCCACGGGCACGCTGCAGCTCGACGAGCTGGCTGCCGCCAGCGCCGTCGGATACGAGCGTGGCTTGCTCGCGTTCGGTCTCGTGTTCGTGGTCGTGGGCCTGGCCTTCAAGCTCGGGCTTGTGCCGTTCCACATGTGGCTGCCGGACGTGTACGAAGGATCGCCTACTCCAGTGACGCTGTTCGTCGCGGCCGCGCCCAAGATCGCCGCGTTCGGCATGTTGTATCGCCTGCTTGCGGACGGACTGCCGTCGATGAGCGACAACTGGACGGTCATGCTCGGCATGCTGTCGGTTGCTTCGTTGACTGTTGGTAATCTGTTCGCGCTTGCGCAGAAGGATCTCAAGCGCATGCTCGCGTATTCCACCATGTCGCACATGGGCTTCCTGCTCATGGGCATGGTCGCTGCGCAGAGCAGCGGTTACGCGGCGTCGGCCTTTTATGCAATCACCTACGTGCTCGCAACAGCAGCCGCTTTTGGCGTGATTCTCGCAGTGCGGCGCTCCGGCAAGGAAATAGGCAGCATCGACGACCTGCGCGGCCTCAACGCGCAACATCCGTGGCTTGCGCTGGCCATGCTGGCGGCCATGGCATCCTTGATCGGCATTCCGGGCTTCGTCGGCTTCACCGCCAAGATCATGGTGATCAAGTCCGCGCTCGACGCCGACATGCTGTGGCTTGCGATCGCCGCGGTGGCGTTCGCGGTCATCGGCGCGTTTTACTATCTTCGCGTCGTCAAGGTCATGTACTTCGACGAGCCTCCCGAAGGCTCGAACTTCGAAGTCGCCGACGACCGCACGCTACGCGTCGTACTTGGCAGCAACGGCCTCGCTCTCGTCGCCCTGTTCCTGTTCGGCGGCCCGTTGCTTGCCTGGTGTCTCCGCGCAATCCCGAGCTGACTGTCAGTCCGGCTTCGCAACGGGCAGCAGGGCCGCCACGAGGAGATCGCATCCGGCGAGTCACGTACGTGCACTTTCGGCAATTTCTCGACGATCCCACTCACTCGGAGTTGATCACCATGTTGCGAATCCTCACCATGACCGTATTGATGCTGGCGGTTGGCGCGACTGCGGCTTCCGGCGAGCTGGCGACTGCCCCCGACCAGATCCGCATCAACTGACCCCGAAACGCTGAACGATCGGTCTGAAACATCAGCACTGCAGGAGGTTGCGTTCGAACACCCCGAGTGATCACAGACTGCTTCTCTTCCTGGCCTGCCATTGTTATGGATTGGCAGGAACCGAGTGGATGGGACGCTTTTCACGAATACTGGCCGCGAGCTCATTCATCCTGTAGGTGCGCGTCCTCGCGCTGGGAGCTTCAGCCTTGGAATCACATCGATCAGTCAGCACGATTCGCTCGGCGGGCGTGGTGAGCCTTCTGCTCGCCATGTTGCTGGTGGCGTGTGCCACCCCGACGGAGATCGTTCCATTTCGCCATGAATTCAACTCGCAGCGCGGGGTGTTCGCGCCTACCCGCGTGACCGTCAATCGAAATGTGCCGGTTTCGCCCCGCTATTTGGATCGCCTGGATGCGGTGGTGCGGGCGCTTGCCGCGAGCGGTGCGTTCGAGGCGTTCGGCGACGACGTCGAATCGCGAACGGTGCTCGACCTGACACTGGAGCGACTCACCGACGACTCGTTCAGTTCCTTGTCCGCTGGCGGCGGTGGCCGCAGCGCAAGCGCGGGCGTCGCAGTACCGTTGACTGGAGGTCGCCACACGCATCGGTTGACCGCGGTGGTCTATCGCGACGGTCAATCGACGCATGCTTACCGCTACGTGGGCGATTTCGAGTCGGAGTGGCGGTTGTCCAGAGACGTTCGCCTGCCTCCGCGAGGTTCTGAAGACAGCCTGATCTCGAATCTCGTCAACCGACTCGTACGCGACCTCGACCGCGACGACGCCGTAGAGCGAATTCCGACAATGAATTCTGACGGCGCGGGACGAGTTCCACAGTCCACTTCGCCTGGCGCGGTAAGCCAGATGATCGCAGGCGCTTTCCTCGGGAGATTAGAGCCCGTGGCCGGGACCATTCAATCGCCGAGACTCGCGCGGGCGCGCATTGACCGAGGTGCGCCTGCATGGACAATGCAGTTCGGAAGGCCGCCGGACCCCACATGAGCATTGCAGCTGCGACGTCCTTCGGATGGTTACTCGCTGGATTCTCGATGCTGGCAAACGTCTCGTCGTCAGATTCGACGGAGTCCCTTGTGGACCTTGAGGCGGAGGTCCAGGGCCCCGCGCGCATTTACTTTGCAACGCCGACTCATCCCGGTCAGGTCGAGATCGAGCTTCGGCTGGTCGATGCGGTGAACGTGCACGCGGTGCCTGCATTGCCATTGCGCGCCGTGCTGGGGCCGGGTGGCCGGCGTCGCGTCGTCATGTTGCTTCCGAAAGACCCGTCTCTGCCTTCAAGCTACGGACTCGGAATGAGGGCGATACCGGGCCGTCCTCTGAACCGCGCGTCGGTGCAGCCTCATCGATATACATTCCCCATTCCCCCGCAAGTGAGGTTCGAAATGGGTCAGGGACCGGGTGGGCCGACCCATCGTCAACCACAGTCGCGCTACGCGGTGGATTTCGATGTTCCCGACGGCACGCCGGTCGTTGCCGCACGGGGTGGAGTTGTGACAGACGTCGTCATGAATTTTACGAAGGGTGGGTTGGAGCCTCAATACGATGGCAAGGCCAACCTGGTGCGCATTGAACATGATGACGGCACGATGGCGTTGTATGTGCACCTGGCTCCGGCCAGCGCGGTCGTACGCATCGCTGATCGCGTCGTGGCTGGGCAGCCGCTGGCCCGCTCGGGTCACACAGGCTATGCATCGGGCCCCCACCTGCATTTCGTCGTGCAGATCAACGAAGGCTTTCGCCTCGTGTCCATACCGTTTGAACTTATGCCTCCGGCAACGCGCTAGCGACGCCAGCAGCTGCTCGATGCGGGATCGGGGCGGCGCGTGGTGACGCCGGCGTTGAATTCGATTTCCAGCTGGGTGCAGCCCGTGTCGTTCACCTGGTCGCCGGTCGCTACCGCGCGAAGGACATAACGTGTTGCCGTGGCCGTCTGGATGGACAGTGTGTAGTGCGACGCAACTGGCACCGTCATGGCAAGGTTGAAGGTTGGATTGTTGGTCCGGAACTGCCCC
>JBKJND010000177.1:0-10640 GCA_046596095.1 Ahniellaceae bacterium
CATGTCGGGCGGCGCGCCGGTCAGCGTGAACCCGGCGAGTCCGGTGCCCGGGCCTTCGAAGCTGGCTCCCGCGACGGCGGCAGCTGGCGTCGGAGCGGACGTCTGCACGAACGGCAACGCGAGGGGCGGTGTGGGACCCAAAGGCAGCGGCTCTTCGTAGAGCGGCTCCATCTCCGGCTCGATGCGCTGGCCACCGCCCGGAGGCACGGGCGTGGGTCGCTGCGCGAGGAGGTCCAACCGCGGCGAGGCACCGTGGAAGCTCATGGAAGGACGGTACGAGGGTTCGTCGCCCGGACCGCTCTGCCCCTGCGCGAAAGCGGTCACGGTACAGAGCATGATTGCCACGAACCACCAGAGCGTGCGCGTCCTCATCCCAAGCTTCCCCCCCGACCAAGTCTCCGTAGCTTGACTCAGTTTGAGTGCCGCGTCGTGACCTTCGTGAAGGAGGGGGCTGCCTGAGTTCCACGACCTGCGAGGAAGACGTTGCAGTCCATCCGTGCGGCTGAAAGATCGCTTACATCGCGGAGCGCGGCGGGTGGTTCTGGTGATCGCGGCGCCACAGCAGGAGTAGCAGCACGCCGGTGAGCGCGCCGCCGAGGTGCGCGAAGTGGGCGACGCCGGTCGATACACGTCCGATGCCGAGTGCAAGATCGGCGCCGATGAAAAGCAACACGAGCAACCACGCGGGCATCGCAATCGGCGGGAAGATCAGCATCATGCGTGCGCGCGGGAAGAAGAACGCGAACGCGATCAGCACGCCGTAGATGCCGCCGGATGCGCCGACGGTTGGCGTCAGCGGCTGGCCCGATCCGGACGAGGGCAAGGTCAACAATTGCGCGACTGCGGAACCGATGACGCACGCGACGAAGAACAGCAGGAACCGGCGCGCGCCGAGTCGATGTTCTACTGCGCCACCGAAGCTCCAGAGTGCGATGCCGTTGAACATGAGGTGCATGAAGTTGCCGTGCAGCAGCGCATAGGTGAGCATCTGCCACCAGTGGAACGCCAGCCGAAAGGGTTCGCCGCTCACCGAGATCGTGTGATCCAGATCGAACGGCCATAGCGCGAACCACGCGAGCACGACTTCCTCCCGCCACTGCTGCAACCCGAAGCCGAGCACCATCGCGATCAGCAAGGCGCGAGTAACCGGCGTCAGTGGTGGCATTTGCGCGGCTGCGGTTTGGAACGGGCTGCGAAATACGCGCGAGCGCGAGCGCCGCGTGCCGTTGGGCCATCGTCGGGGCCACCGGCGATAGCGGGTCGCCACAACAACGCGTCCATATCGGTCGCCGCCTCCGCCGCCAGAGCGTAGGCGCCGAGATAGCCGGGCTTGAGCCCCTCGGCAGCCAGAAGCTTGCGCTGCTGAAGCCATTCTTTCGAGTCGACCGCGAACGCGCTGCGCCCGTCGGCGCGCACGATCCGGTGCCAGGGCAACTCGACCTCGCTGTGACGGAGCAGCCATCCGACCAGACGCGCGCGGCCGGGCAGACCCGCAGCGCGCGCGATGCCGCCATAGGTCGCGGTGCATCCTGTCGGCACGGCCTTGATCGCCTCGATGATGCGGGCGTGAATCCGTTGCCTTGAATCAGGTTGCCTTGATTCGCGTCGTCTGGAATCGGGTTGTTTTGAATCCGGCTGCATGGAATCCGGCATCTCACGCTGACTTTCGGTTTGACCCGTTAGCATAAGGGTTGATTCCCCGTCACGGTTGTTCGCCATGCACAGCTTCGAGGATTTGCGCGCCCATCTCGGCAATCACACAGGCATCGTCAACAGCGAGCCGTACCTGATTGCCATCGAAGTCACGCTGGAGGGTGGGCGCAGCCAGGGCGTATTTCTGGCCGACCTCGAAAACGAGGACGGCACGCGCCTGCTTCGAATCTCATCCCCGGTGGCGCCGCTCGACGCGCTCGATGCGTTGCGTTGCCTGCGCTTCAACTGGGCACAACGCGTCGGCTTTCTCGCGGCCGGCGAACTCGACGGCCGCGATTATCTGCACGTCTGCGAGAACCGCCGCTATCGCGCCCTGCAGGCAGAAGATGTCGACGGATTGCTGGGAGAGATCGCGGACCTCGCGGATCGCCTGGAGAGCCTCCTGAACGAAGGCCGGGATCACGCTTGATCGCGAGCGATGCCCCTTACCCTGGTGGCGCGTTCGGCGGGCAGTGCCCGCCCTACAACGTCCACGATCTACCCGGTTGCGCGCGACAGGTGCTCCACGAGGATGAATCCGCCAACGCCGATCAGGACGACTCCGCCGATAATTTCGGCGCGCTTGCCCGCAAGGGCGCCTAGCTTGCGGCCGAGCAGTATGCCGAGGGTCACCATTGCGAAAGTGCAGACTCCGATGGTCAGCGCGACCCACAGTATCGACACGTCGATAAACGCCAGGCTCGCGCCCACCGCGAGCGCGTCGATGCTGGTCGCGAATCCGGTGGCCGCCAGACCCCAGAATCCGTCGCGTCGGTCGGGGACTTCCACTTTCGTTGCATCCGCAGCGCAACCGACGTAGATCATGTGCAGGCCCAGCAGCGTCAGCATCAGGAACGCGATCCAGTGATCCCAGGCCGCGACGTAGTTCGACGCGGCACGTCCGATCACCCAGCCGAGAAGCGGCGTCAGCCCCTCGATGGTGCCGAAGATCAGCCCTGCGCGAAGCGCTTGCGCAATGCGCGCGTGATGCATCGAAGCGCCCTTGCCCACTGCCGCAGCAAAAGCGTCGGTGGACATTGCCATGCCCAACAGCAGTATCGAGAGGGGATGCATGTCGCGTCTTTCCTGCGCGTACCGACTGACGCGCGAACGAATCGGAAGGGGTCAGGGTTTTCAAACGATGGCGAAATGCAACGCGACGGCTCGCAAATCATCCAAGCAAGCATATTGCAAACGAAGCAGACGGCGCGCTACACCGCACGCCGCCTGCTTCGCTGCAAACACAGACCCGAATGAATCAGCCGGGAAAATCGGCCCGAAGATAAACGCTGCCGTTGCGCGAAAGCGTTAGACCTCAGAACCCCGATGAGAAAATGGCTCAGGGAATGAGGCCAGCGCTCTGGCCGCCGCGCACCAGTAGATAGCCAAGCGTGGCTGTGACCGGAATCGTCAGGATCCACGCCCACACCATGCGCTCGACCACGGTCCAGCGAATCGCGTTGAAACGCTTGGCCGAGCCCACGCCCATGATCGCGGCGCTGATGTTATGCGTGGTCGACACGGGAATGCCGAGGCTGGACGCGACCGAAATTACCGTGGCCGCAGCGGTTTCAGCGGCGAAACCGTTGATCGGGTGCAGTTTCACCAGCTTGTGCCCGAGCGTTCTAATGATGCGCCAGCCGCCGGCAGCGGTTCCAGCGGCCATGACGATGGCGCAGGTAAACACAATCCAGGTATCGATCGAACCATCGGTCATCGCCGCGGTTGACGGCTGCAAGAACGAGGCCCACGACGGCAGCGCATCCAGCTCGCCTGTGGTTGCGGCGGAGACCAGCGCCAACGCGATGATGCCCATGGTCTTTTGCGCATCGTTGAGGCCATGCGCGAAGCCCATCCACGCGGCGGAGAGGATTTGCGCTTTGCCGAAAAATGCATTGACCCAGCGTGGTCGAGAGACTCGCGCGAGCTTGCCGCCGGCGCGGTTCATCGACGCGATGACGAAGAACAACGCGCCCATGACGGTGAAACCGAGAATGAATCCGACGGTCGGCGAGGTCACCATCGGAATTACGACCTTCCACAGCAGACCCCCACCTTTCCACCAGGGATCGGCTGGCTGCGACCAGATGATCGCGGCCCAGTTGTCGTTGGCGGCGGCGAGTGCCGCGCCCACCAGGCCCCCGATCAGCGCGTGACTCGAACTCGACGGCAGACCGAGATACCACGTCACCAGATTCCACACGATGCCGCCCGCCAGCGCACAGGCGATGATCTCGGCGCCGACCTGCACCACGCCCGCGTCGATGAGACCGGATGAAATGGTCTTGGCGACCGCGGTGCCGGCGAGTGCGCCAAGCAGGTTCATGCCTGCCGCCATCATCACGGCTTGACCTGGAGAAAGCACCTTGGTCGCGACCACGGTCGCGATCGAGTTGGCGGTATCGTGAAAGCCGTTGATGTACTCGAACACCAGCGCGATCAGGACGACCGCGAGGATCATGGAAATTCCCACGTTGGAAACTCCCTTAGGTGTTCTTGAGGACGATTTGATACACCGTATTGCCGACATCGCGGCAGCGATCGATCGCTTTCTCGAGGATCTCGAACAGGTCCTTGCGCGCGAAGTACTGGCGCATGTCGGCATCCACGAACAGACCCTTGTAGAGGTCGAGAATCATGCGGTCGGCTTCGCTCTCGATCTGCTGCAAACGATCGTTGAGTGGTTTCATGGCGTCCATGCGCATGTTCGTGCGCAACTGCGTCACCATCTGCACGATGACCTCGCAGGCTTTCTCAAGCATCACTGCGCGCGAAGCGAAATCGACGTCCTCCGTGAGCATCGGGGCCAGCAGCGCGTAGCGCTCGGCGAATTTTTCGACCGTTTTCGGGATCTTGTAAAGACTGTTGGCAAGCGCCTCAATGTCTTCGCGTTCGAGCGCGGTGACAAACGTGTTGACGAGCTCCTCGCCGATCTTGCGGGTGATCTCCTTTTCCTGCTGGCGGGCCAGCTTGAAATCCTCAAGCGACAAATCCTTGCCACGCGCCCGCAGCATCGTGACCAGCGCCTGCGAGGATTGATGCGCGGCGCGGGCGCTGGCTTCGAGCAGACCGTAGAACTTGTCGCCCTTGCCGAACATCGTTTGCAGAGAAAACATTCGAACCCCCGGTGAATTTGGTGCCGACCGCCACGTGCGCGGCCGCTTGGACGTTTGAGATGATGGCAAAGCCAGTCGGCAAGATATTGCAGATTTGTTACGGAATGATGAAACACGACCCGCAGAGTTCTTCTTCCGGGCGAGAGGGGGGGCATCAAGGGCGCGGGCACCAGCCTGCGCGGGACGGGCATGCGGAGGTTCAAAACGCTGTGTTAACCTTTGGCCTCCTTCGCCAGTCCTTACCCCGCTTGAGATTCCGAGGTAGTGAGGGAACCCACTCGCACCCGCACCGGCGTCGCGTCCATCCCGCCATGCCTGCTTCCGTTCCGAGCCACGCGGGACGAGGTGCACTTGGTCCAGCCGTATTGATGCGACCCGCGCATGCCCGTTGAACTGCTCGTGGTCTTCCTGCTGATTCTCTTCAACGGCTTCTTCGCGTTGTCGGAGATGGCCGTGATGACGTCACGCAAAAGTCGGCTGCGGCAGAAAGCCCTGACCGACAAGCGCGCGCAGACCGCACTCGAGCTGGCCGAAGCGCCTGATCGCTTCCTCTCCGCCGTGCAGGTCTGGATTTCCCTGCTGGGCATTCTCACCGGCTATTTCGGCGGAGGCTCGCTGTCGAAGATGCTTGAAGGCGAGCTGGAACGGTTGCCATGGCTTGCCGAGTACGCCGAAGGGGTCAGCGTCGCCGTCAGTGTCGGACTTATCCTGGTGGTGTCGGTGGTGCTCGGTGAGCTGGTGCCCAAGCGCCTCGCCACGCTACGCCCGGAACGCGTGGCCACCTATGTCGCGCGCCCGATGCGGTTTCTCGCGAGCGTGGCCAAACCCGCAGTCACCTTCCTCTCGTGGTCGACGGGAATGCTGCTGCGCCTCATGGGCGCGCATCGGCTGGGCTCGGGAAAAATTTCCGAGGAGGAGATCAAATTGCTGGTCGCCGAAAGCCATGAGCAGGGTGTCATCGATGACGACGAGCGCAAGATGGTGACCCGCGTGCTGACGCTGGGAGATCGCAGCGTCGATAGCCTGATGACACCTCGCAATCGAATCACCTGGCTCGACGTGGAATCGAGCTGGGGAGAGAACCTCGCGCTGATGCGCGCGGAGCCGCACTCGCGTTTTCCATTGTGCCGCGGCAATGAGCAGGAAGTCATCGGCATCATCGACATGAAGAACCTGGTCGGCCTCGACGGCGAACCTGATTTGGCGGCGTTGGCACAGCCGGCCTTATTCGTGCCGGATACCGCGCCAGCACTGCGGCTGGTCGAGCGCTTTCGCGACGTCGACGCGTCGATGGCGCTGGTGGTCGACGAATATGGCGACATCCAGGGTGTGGTCACGCTGACCGACGTTTTTGCGGCGGTGGTCGGTCGCGTAGCCGCGCAGTCCGAAACGCACGACGATGCCGTGGTGCAGCGCGAGGACGGCAGCTGGCTCATCGACGCAAGTCTCGGGACAGACGACTTGCGCGAACTGCTGGGCGTAGGCGAGTTGCCGCAAGAGGCCGAGCACGAATTCCGCACCGCCGCGGGCATGCTGATGACGCGTTTTGGCCGGATCCCGAAGACCGGGGAGCATTTCGAGTGGGGCGGTTTCCGATTCGAAGTGATTGATCTCGATGGCGCGCGCATCGACAAGATTCTGATTGCGCGACTCGACACCGCGGTCGACGAGGCGAGCGCGTGACCGACGAGATTCATGCCCATACCCGTATTTCCGCCTTGCTGGTGGAACTTGCCGACGAATCGGCCGGAGCATTGTTCCTTAGGCTGGGCAAGATTTTCGACTACGTTGGCGAGCGCGGTTTCGGCCTGTTGCTGCTTTTGTTGGCGCTGCCGAATTTCATCCCTGCACCGATTGGCGTGGGCGCCGTGACCGGACCCATTGCTTCGTTCTGCGGCTTGCAACTGCTATTCGGCCTGGCGCGGCCCTGGATGCCACGACGCATGCGCTCGATGCGCCTCAAGCGCTCGACGTTCCAGAAAATGCTCGGCGTTGTCGGCAGGTTGTTGCGGGGTCTTGAGAAACTTTCGCGGCCGCGCTGGGACGTGATGGTAGGCAGCACGGCATTGCGCATTACCGGATTTTTGCTGGTCGGGCTCGGCGCAGCGCTGGCCTTGCCTATTCCGTTCACCAATTATCCGTTCGGCGGCATTTTATTGTTGCTGTCGATTGCCCTTATGGAACGCGATGGAGTGTTGATGGCGATTTGCTGGGCGGCGATGATCGGAGCGATTGCGGCCGCAGCGGGCCTCTCCGGCGCGGCAGTGGCAATGATCAGCGGGTGGTTGCACTGAGGCGGGTCAGGCTGTTGTGGAGCGGTGCCACGCACCGCTGCTCCTGGATGAGGCCCACGTCGGCCGGCAGCCGCACATAGTCCGGAAAAGTCACTCGCTCGCCTCAGGCGAGTGAAACGCTGTTGATTTTGCGATTGCGGAGTTCAGAAGCGAGGCACTCATCCCAGGCGAATGCAGGACTTAAACCGGGGCGGCGTAAGGTCCGGCTCTACAAGCGCGCGGAATGCTGAGGGCTGTGCGCCGAACTCGCCGCGGCGCTCAGCGCGGCGCGCGCCACGCTGCCCGGTCCGGCACCGAGGTACAAAAGGAAATCGGCAGCGCTCATCGGATAGCCGAGCCAGAATCCCTGCACCATGTCGCAATTGAGGTCGATCAACGTCTGCATCTGCTCCGGTGATTCGACACCCTCGGCTATGCAGCGAATTCCAAGCGACCGGGTCAGCGCGATGATGCCGCCCGCCAAGGCGCGATCGCTGCGGCTGCTCAGCAATTCCTGGATGAAGCTGCGGTCAATCTTGACCCCTTCGACCTTAAGCGTGCGCAGATGCGCGAGACCTGAAAATCCGGTCCCGAAATCGTCGAGCCAGAGCGGCACACCGATGCGCGCGAGCGCCACCAGGGTGGACTGCGACTCGATATCGTTGCCGAGCAGCGCGCTTTCAGTGAGTTCTATGTGCAGGCGATCCGGAGAGAGCCCGTGTTCGTCCAGCGCATCGACAATGCGACCCGGCAGGCTGCGCTGCTTGAGCTGGCGCACGGAAAAATTAACCGACACCCACAACGCCAGGCCGTCGGCCCGCGGCGGCCAGGCGCGGTTGTCCCGACAGACGCGGCGCAGCGCGAACTCGCCGAGCTGTTCGATCAATCCGAATTCTTCGGCCACCGCGACAAATAGCGACGGCGAGATCTCTCCGCGCTCGGGATGTTGCCAACGCATCAGACCTTCCGCGCCGATCACCTGGGAGGTGGCGAGATCAACGATCGGCTGGTAGTGCATTTCCAGCCCGTTATTCAGCAGCGCGTGCCGCAGATCCTGCTCCAGACCCAGCCGATCTTCGGCCTGCTGTTGCATGTGACGGTTGAAGAAGCGATGGCCGTTCTTGCCATGCATCTTGGCCTGATACATCGCGACGTCAGCATTGCGAAGCAGCTCGGCGGCATCTTCGGCGTCGTCCGGATAGAGCGCGATGCCCACACTGACGTTGAGCACTACGGGCCGCGACTCAGTCATCAACGGCAGGCGCAACTGATCGAGCGTCTCCTGCGCCATCCGCCGCGCGCGCTCGCGCACGTCGTTGCCCAGCAGGACCACGACGAATTCATCGCCGCCAAAGCGCGCTACCAGCTCGTCTTCGGCCTGCGTGGCGCTCACGTCCTCACCCCGTGTGCCATCGCGCGCGCGGATGATGCGCTCGGCGACCTGGACCAGCACGCGATCACCCGACTCATGCCCAAGGGTGTCATTGATCCGCTTGAAATCGTCCAGATCGACGAACAACAACGCAGCACGTGAAGAATTGGCGCGCACGCGTTCCAGCACCAGGGGCAGGGAATCGCGCAGCGCCAATCTGTTGCCGAGTCCCGTCAACGCGTCGCGATACGCAAGCGCGCGGATCTGCCGATCGTAATCGCCGAGGCTCCGGCTCATGCGCGCAAACGCCTGTTGCAGATCGCCAATCTCGTCGCGACGCCTGCGATCGATCACGATCGAGAATCTGCCCTGCTCGATCTCGCGTGCGTGATCGGCCAGTTCGCGCAGCGGCTGCACGACCTTGCGCAGTGCCAGGAACGCGATCAGTCCGGTCACGGCAAGCACACCAAGCAGCGGCCAGACAAACCACCGTCGTGTGCTCCTGTCGACTGTCTGGACGCGTGTGAACAGTTTGCTTTCAACTTCCCTCAGCGCAGCGCGCGCAGGCGCGCGCGACATACCCACGCGCACTCCGCCAATACGCTCGCGACCAAGGAGCAGGGGCTCTGCGATGTCGATGAGTCGTTCCGACGTCTGCACCAGTGTGCCGGCGGCGGTACTCGCACGCGCCGTGAACTCATCGTTCATGGCTTGACCGAAGGTGCCGATATCCTCGGTTCCGTCGTGCAGGACATTGCCCTCCACATCGAACACGATCACATAGGCGACGTCGCCCTGTTCCACTGCCGCGCGAGTGATCCGGCCAATGGTGCTGAGGTCGAGAAAGTACACGGGATTCGCGAGCTGCTCCGCGAGCAGCCGCGCCGTCGCACCGCCCTGACGGGCCAGCGACTCATTGCCGATGTCCCTGATCGTGTCGAGGTTGGAACGCACGATGCTGTTGAACGCCTGCTGGTACACCCACCAGCCCACCACCGCAATCGCGCCAAGCGCGGCCAGCGACAAGGCCATCACCAGAGTCAGCCGCAGCCGAAGGCCTAGCCGCATGGCAGGGTCACTCGACTTCCGCGCGGATGCGTACGATGGAACGGCGCAATGCAGCCAGGGTATCGGCTTGCGCCGACGTGACCGGGCGAAAACGATCGGTGTCGAAAAACGCCCTCAGCGCCGCGGTGGCTTCAGGATCTTCGCCTGCCTTGATCAACACCGAGCGCAGCGCCTCGGCCAACGCCGGCTCGAGGTCGCCGCGAAACAGTTCCAATGCCCGCGGCACCGGCTCGGACACGTGGAACGTGACGAGGTTCATTCGAAAGGCTTCCGGCAGACGAGCGCGGTCCTCCCAATCGCTGTCGCTGTAGGCGCCCGCGTCGACCAGGCGTTTTGCCACCCACGTGGAAATGTTGAACTCCGACCGCGCGAGCACGAAGCCCATGACGTGCGGCGGCGGACGATCATAGGGCGAGGCCAGAATGAGCGGCGTCACGCCCGCCTCCATCACTTCGGCAAGCGGCACGAAATATGCGCTGGTCGATGCAGGACTCTGGAGCGCCAGACTGCGCCCACGCAGATCAGCGAGAGTGCGGATGTCACTGTCGCGCCGCGTGAAAAACACTGTTCGATAACTCGATTCGCCGCGCCGCACGTCTACCAGTTGCGTCACCGCACCCGCGCGCTCCTCGAGCGCCATTGCCGCACCTGCCGTTTCGCTCACCCAGTCGATCTTGCCGCGCCGCAGATAGCTGACCATGCGTTGCGCGTCCTGAGCCATGAGCAGACGCCCAGCGCGCACACCGTGCGGTTCCAGTTTTTTGACCACATAGTCGAGCAGTGGCTTGAGTCGCTCGAAATCGCTCTGGGGGTCGTTGCTGACGCGGCCGAGCACCAGTACGCGGCCCTGTATTACGGGCGCTGCCTTGACAGCAAGAGGCGCGACTGCGGGCGCCACTTGAGCCTGTGCGACTGCGCAGCCAAGCGTCATCAGGAGCAGCGCACGACACCCGTAACGGACCGATTGGAAACACAAAATCATCTAGCGCCGCGCGAAAACAAGTTGATTGAAGTATAGGCGCGTCGTTACACCTTTCGAGGCGTGTGATCACCGCTGCGAGCGATGGTCCGGCAGAGGGCGCGGTTTGAAACCCGAAAGCTCCGCCACGCGTTCAACAT
>JBKJND010000194.1:0-3755 GCA_046596095.1 Ahniellaceae bacterium
CGTCCGCTATCGACGCCGACTCGAGATCGACTGCAAGCGTTCGCGCGTTCATCGGTTGACGAAGAAACTGAAGATCATGTCCGCCACCACAATGCTCGAGATCGACAGCACCACCGCGCGCGTGGTCGCACGACCGACGCCTTCGGCACCACCGCTGACGCCAAATCCCGTGGCGACGCCGACCAATGTAATGAGCAAGGCAAACATCACGCTCTTGGCGAGACCCTGGCCAATGTCCCAGAAGGTCAGCGTCTTCAGCGCCATCATCATGAACGACGAGACGCTGATGTCGAGGATAGGCGAGCAGTACAACGCCGCACCGAACAGGCCGATCGCATCCGCAAAAATCGTGAGGATCGGCATCATCACCAACATCGCGAGCAACGCGGGCGCCACCAGATAGCGCACCGGTTCGATACCGATCACGGCCAACGCGTCGACTTCCTGCGATACCGTCATCGAGCCAATGCGCGCAGCGAACGCCGAGCCCGACCGGCCCGCGACCAGGATGCCGGTGATGAGTACGCCAAACTCGCGCGTTACGGATTTCGCGACCGCGATCACCACTTCGCTCTCGGCGCCGAACTCGCCAAGCGCCGAGATGAACTGAATGCCGAGCATGAGCCCAACTGTCATCGACAGCATCAGGACGATCGGAATGGCCTCGATGCCAACCTGGCGCATCTGTTCGGCAATTGCGCGCGCGCGCACGGGCTGCCCGCGGCGCCAGCCGTACAGCAGGAATCCGACGCTCTCGAATAGCAGCATTCCGGCGTAGCCCAGGCCATCGGCGATGCCGACGGTGGAGCGCCCGACGCGCTCCACGAAGCCTTGCTTGCGCCGGGTGGCTTCAGTCGCCACGCGCTGCCGCAACGGTGTCGTGGATCGGGAACACGCGATCGAGGCGCGCGAGTTCAAGGACGCTCCGCACCGAGTCGCTGGGTGCGATCAGCGCAAAGCGTTTCTTGACCGCGCGCGATTGCTGAAAGCCCTCGACCAGCGCCGCAATTCCCGAAGAGTCCATGTAGCTCACCGCAGACAGATCGACGCCCACCGCCGGCCCTTTCGAGAGCGCATCGAGAATCTCGCGCCGCAGGTCCTGCGACCACGACATGTCGACTTCCCCGGTGACCCGGACCAGGCGCATGCCGTCCGCTTCCTCGGTCTCGCACTTGTTCATGGCTTCCCCCGGTGGCTGGTCGTGCGCAAGCGTACGTCACGCAGGCGTTTACGCATCATCAACACGTTGCCGCTGCGACTTGGCAGCGGGCGCAGCCGCCAACTGTCCATGGTCGCGTCAATGAAATTGATGCCGAGGCCTCCCGGCCGGCATTCGTCGAGGTCGCGCGGCTTGATTTTGCTTGGATCCACCGGCGGCGCGGCGTCCCGCAGCCGCATGCGCAGAACGCCGCGCGCGCGTTCGATGCGCAGATGCAAAACACCATCGTCGCGGCCAGCATAGCCATGACGAATCACATTACACACTGCTTCGTTGATCGCGAGCACCAGCCGCTCCGACGCTTGAGGTTCAACGGCCGCGCGCGCGAACGCTGCGCGCAACGCGACACGCAATTCCCCTAGCGTTTCCGCTCGCGCCGGCAAATCGAGCCGCAATAGTGCCGGGCCGCTCATCGGTCGCCCTCGATCATCAGCATCGTGGTGTCGTCGGCAAGTTTGAGGCGCCGCAGTATTCCTAGCATCGAACGCAGCCGCGATTCCGGCGGCAAATGCGCAAGACCGCTGACCAGCGTGCGCACGCCTGCCACCCCCAGTCTTTCACCGCTGGCCTGCACCACATCCGTGACGCCATCGCTATAGAAGTAAAGGCTGCTTTGTTTGAGATCGACGCGCTCGTCTTCCCAAGTTGCCTCATCGAGGATGCCGAGTGGAGGCCCGCCCGCGACGACTTCACGGACCTCACCGAGAGCATCGCGCACCAGCGCCGGCGGAAATCCCGCGCTGGCCCACGTGACCTGTCCGCGGGCCCGATCGTAGTAGCCAGCCACGGCGCACACGAACATGCCGCCGGAAACGGTGCTCGCGATTTCCGCGTTGACCAGCGCAAGCCACTCGGTCGGTGAGTGCCGGCCTTCCTTGCCGATCCAACGCATGAGGCTCGCGGTGCGAATCATGAGCAGCGCTGCGTCGAGCCCCTTGCCCGCCACATCGCCGACGGTAAACGCAATACGCCCGTCGGCCAGGTCGAAAAAATCGTAGAAATCGCCCGACATCTCGCGCGCCGGACGATTGATTCCGATGATCGGGTAACCGGCGCGGCGGCGCTTGGGCAGCATCATGCGCTGCATGCGTCGCGCCAGTTGCAGCTCGCGCAGGATGCGGTTCTGCTCCAGCAACTCGGTCGCCATCTGCGCGTTGCCGATCGCGAGCACTGCAGGCGCGGCCAGCATACGCAGCAATTCGCGGTCTTCGTTGCCGAACAATGCACCGTCGCGCTTGTTGAGAACTTCGATCACACCGATGGGACCATTGGCCGCCGACAAGGGTGCGCACAAAACCGAGCGCGTGACAAAGCCGGTGCCCTCATCGATCTTGTTCGCAAAGTCGGGATCGTGCGCGGCGTCGCGCACCATCTGGCAGGCGTTACTCGCAAACGTGCGGCCCACAATGCCGGTCTCGATCGACACTCGCAGGCCCACGATGTCGGTGGGTCCCGCGCACGCGCGGCATTCAAGTTGCGTACCTGACGCATCGACTAGAAAAATCGACGCAGCTTCCGCATGCATGGTTTCGACGATTCGCGTCACGAGGAGCTGCAAGGTGCGCGCGATGTCGACCGAACGCGCCAGCGCCTGGCTGAGGTCGGCCAGCGAGGCGAGCATGCTGGCCTCGACGCCGCGCGTCGGCTCATCCGGGGCAGCGACTTCGTTCGCGACAGCGAGTACCGAGGCGTTCATTCGGGAGGCTTCAACTCCTCAGGTGGTACTTCCGGGCGCGCCACGGCCACTTCGCGTCGCGAGCGCCAGCGCCGCATGCCCCACAGCGTCATTGCGAGGCCGCTCGCCACGTACAGCACCGAGATTCCAAACAACATTTCCGGCGGCTCCACCACGATCGCGACCAGCACCAACAACGCCAGGGGCACCGCGAAGAACGGCACGCGGTCGGAACGTTTGCCCGACTTGAAGCTGTAGTAGCGCACGCGGCTGACCATCAGCAGCGCCGCGATCAAGGTGACGGCCAGCGCCGCCCACGCCACTTGATGACCTTCAAAATCGTGCTCGTTGGCGATCCACACAAACGACATCATGAAACCGGCAGCGGCCGGGCTCGCGAGACCCTGAAAGTAGCGCTTGTCCTGGCTGCCGACCTGCGTGTTGAAGCGCGCGAGGCGCAAGGCCGCGCAAGCGGCGTAAATAAACGCGGCGGCCCAGCCGATCTTGCCCCACGCAGGCCCCACCGCTTTCAAGGTCGACAACGACCAGGTGAACATGACTAGCGACGGCGCCACACCGAAGCTCACCAGATCGGCGAGCGAGTCGTATTGAACGCCGAACTCGGTTTGCGTGTTGGTCATGCGGGCCACGCGCCCATCAATGCCGTCGAGCAGACCGGCCACGAACACGGCGACCGCCGCGGCGACGTAACGGCCGCCAATTGCGGCGATGATCGCGTAGTACCCGGCCAGCAAGCCGCCAGTGGTCAGCAGGTTGGGCAGCAGATAAATGCCGCGACGGCGCGGCGCCGCACTCGGCAGCTCGTTCATGGGCATCGCAGTCTGAACCTCCGGTCAGTGT
>JBKJND010000250.1:0-3253 GCA_046596095.1 Ahniellaceae bacterium
GACCTACGATGCGCGATCTTCGACGGACGCGGAAATCGACATGCAGCTCATCGACATTGGCGCAAACTTGACGCACGAGTCGTTTGCGCACGATCGCGAAACGGTGATTCGCGAGGCGCAGCTGGCCGGGGTTGCGATGTTCGGCATTACGGGCACGACGGTGGCACTGTCGGAAGCGGCGGTGGAACTGGTGCGCGCCAATCCGGGATGCATGTTCGCGACTGCCGGGGTGCATCCGCATCACGCGCGCGATGTCGATATCGAAGCGCAGCGCGTGTTGACGGAGCTGGCTGCACTGCCGGAGGTCCACGCCGTTGGCGAAACGGGGCTCGACTATTTTCGCGATCTCGCGCCGCGTCCCGTGCAGCTCAAGGCGTTCGAGCGACAGATCGCCATTGCGATAGCGGTCCGCAAACCGCTGTTCCTGCATCAACGCGATGCGCACGAGGATTTCCTCGCCGTCATTCGCGGCGCGCGCGATCACGTGGTCGGCGGCGTGGTGCATTGCTTCACCGATTCGCGCGAGGCGCTGTTCGCGTATCTTGACCTTGATCTCTACATCGGTATCACCGGCTGGCTCTGCGACGAACGGCGCGGCGCGCATCTGCGCGAGCTGGTGCGCCACATTCCCGCCGATCGTTTGCTGGTCGAGACCGATTCGCCGTACCTGATGCCGCGTACGCTTACGCCGAAACCCGCGCATCGCCGCAACGAGCCGAAGTTCCTGCCGCACATCGTCGAGGAACTCGCGCGCGATCGCGACGAGGCGTTGGAAGTCACTGCGGCATCAACCACCGCCGCCGCCCGCAACCTCTTCGCGCTTGCTGTTCCTTCTCCCCGCGTGCGGGCCTGAAACTTCGCGGTGCGCGGTGCAGCACTACTTCCCTCTCCCGGGGGGAGAGGGGCTTTATGGCTTGCGCGACTTGGACGCCCTCAGGCGCAGGCTGCCCTCAAACCACGACTTCGTTTTGCTTCTTCTTGCGATATCGGCTGAAGAGCGCGGCGATGCCTATGCCAATCGGAATCAGCAGTTTCTTGCCGGCAAGCAGCATCACGCCGAGCTTGGCAAACAGCCCCGCCTTGCTTGCAAGCGTGCCGGCGACCAGAGCCGCAACGCCATACGCAGCCAGTTTGTCGGTCTTGGGATTGAAGTCGGCGTAGCGTTGCCCTGCATCGAACTCGGTGAAGGCGAGCACCTTCTGCATGCCCGCTTCGACTGCCTTGAGTTCGCTCATGCCGGCCACGGCGTTGAGGCTCAAATAGCCCTCGCGACCCAACACGCGGATGTCGTAGTTGAGCGTGTGTTCGGCGCTGCCGTCGAAGGACAGTTCCTTGGCCCAGTGGATTTTCTTGCTGGCCTGGTCGTAGCGCGGCGGCGTGGCCCAGCCCTTGAGCTCGACCGTAGGGTACCCCGCCTCCTTGCGCGCCTTGTTGTCCGCGCTGGTCGACTCCTGCATCTCGCCAAGCATTTTCGTGTAGTCGGTCGCTGCAGCGTCCTTGTCGTCGACGTGACCTTCGTCGGCATAGGTCACCACCACCGCCCACGAACCGTCTTCGAGCAACGTCGGCTGCGTCGGCACGATCATGCCAAGCACGCTCTCGTCCGCGGGATTGCCCCAGAAATCCTCAAGCACGCGTCGCGCGTCTTTCGCATCGAGATACTGAAAACCATCGCCCACATGCAGCGTGGCTTCGGCGGACGCGACCTTGAAGTCGCCCGCTTTGAAAGCCAACGACGACACCAGCGCCTGCGCGGCGGCTTCGCGCGCAGCCTCGGTGGCATCGGCGCTAGCAGGCAGGGCGCCGGACTCCGCGGCTTCCTGTGCAAACACCGTGGTCGAAATGAGCGCAGCCGCCAGCAACAGCCAGGCCAGTGGCCGATTTATCGAATGCATGTGTTCCCCCTGTGGTGATTCACCGCCGCAAGTCTGTGCTACAGAGCGCCATGTTGGCGACGAAGCCGCACGCGTGCAAGGCGGCGCAGAGGTGGGTCGAACATGTACAATAACCTGTACATACTGCCAGACCGACTCATGGACGCCATCACCTATTCCACCGCCCGGGCGAAGCTCGCCGACACCATGGATCGAGTCTGCGAGGATCACGCGCCGATCATCATCACGCGCAACGGCGAGCAGGCTGTGGTGATGATGTCGCTCGACGACTACGAAGCGCTCGAGGAGACCGCGTACCTGCTGCGCAGTCCCCGCAACGCGAGGCGACTGCTCGAATCGATCGGCTCCCTCGAAGCGCGCAAAGGCAAGGTGCGGAAACTGCTCGCGTGAGGCTGCTCTTCTCGGAGCAGGCGTGGGATGACTATCTCTACTGGCAGAAGACCGATCGCAAGCGGCTCCTGCGCATCAACGCATTGATCCAGGAGATAACGCGCACGCCTTTTGAAGGCATGGGCAAGCCCGAAGCGCTGCGCCATGCCCTGCGCGGATACTGGTCACGCCGCATCAACGACGAGCATCGCATCGTCTACAGCGTTCGCGACGACGCGCTGCTCATCGCGCTACTGCGCTACCACTACTGACCGCCCGTGATGAGCGGTTTGAAACATTGTCTAGTCTGAAGCTTCGACTATGGGAGCTTCGGAAGATGACTTGATGGCCTGCTGATCTTTCGACCAGGCCTCGGAGACGGGCATGTCATCGAACGGTGACGGTACTTTCCAGGGCAGAACCTCTTCTCTATTCACCGACCCGTCCGGCAAGACGTTGTTCATCACCATACTCAGGATCGCGGCGCGTTCCCGCGTGAGCGGCTCATGGATCGGGCGCACTAGCTCAACGCAGATAGCATTGGTCCCGAGCACCCGATAGCTGCGCCACTCCCACATCTGCTCGGCCAATCCGCGCTGGAGGGATCCCTCTGCCAGAGCCTTGGCATCATCGATCCTGAAGAGGGATCCGAGCGCGATAGGGCACTCCGTCAGGCGAAATCCCAGCGACTCCGCTTTCTCCGCCGGCGCGGTCAAGTGCGCAAGATCGTCTACCGGATGCGCGCCCAAGGTCAGTGCAGGCAGCAACACGAAAGCCACGAGCAACCCTTCCGACCAGCGATTCATGCGGCTGCTCTCTTGCGGGTGGTGAGTGACTCAGCTGCGCAG
Source organism: Ahniellaceae bacterium (assembly GCA_046596095.1). Classification (GTDB taxonomy): domain Bacteria; phylum Pseudomonadota; class Gammaproteobacteria; order Xanthomonadales; family Ahniellaceae; genus JBBQNY01. The sequence continues at coordinate 3,113 of JBKJND010000250.1, forward strand.
GCCAACGCCGCGCTTGAGGAGCCAGAGGCCGAGCGCGCCGAGTGCGATGACGAAGCCGAACATCAGCGCGAATGCGACCGGGACGGAAACATCGCTGACGCCGAGCAGGCCGTATCGGAACGCGTTGACCATGTAGAAGAT
>JBKJND010000077.1:0-3076 GCA_046596095.1 Ahniellaceae bacterium
ATGGCTTCTTTCAACTGCATGATCTCGCCGCGCACGTCGACCGTGATCTTGCGCGACAAATCGCCATTGGCGACCGCGATGGTGACCTCGGAAATATTTCGTACCTGTCCGGTGAGGTTGTTCGCCATGCGATTGACCGAGTCGGTGAGCTCCTTCCACACGCCCGACACGCGCTTGACCTTGGCCTGCCCACCGAGTTTGCCTTCGGTACCGACTTCGAGTGCGACGCGCGTCACTTCCGAGGCGAACTCGCTCATCTGTTCGAGCATCTTGTTGACGATGTTGGCGGAGCGCAGGAACTCGCCCTCCAGCGAACGTCCCGCAACTTCGAGCGGAATGGTGCGAGTGAGATCGCCTTTGGCAAACGCGGCCATGGCGTCGGTCATTGATTCGGTCGGACGCAGCAGGTCGTCGATGAGGTTGTTGACCGCGTATTCCATGTCGGCCCACGCGCCACGCCGCGCTGCCGGCGCGATGCGTTGGCGCGTCAGTCCCTGGCGTCCGACTTTCTGGCCGACTCTCTCCAGCTCTTCCGCGAGCCGCGCATTCGCAAGCACGATGTCGTTGAACGCATCCGCAAGTTTGCCATCGAGTCCTTCAAGATCGGTCGGCAAGCGCACCCTGAAATCGCCATCGCGCACCGACTGCATCGCCGCCAGCAGCGCGCGCGCAGCGCGCGGATCGACGCCGGTGGTGCGGGCGTTCTCGGAGAGCGGAGTCTGCGCCGCCTTCAAGGCCACCGGTTTGACGGTGGCCGTCGGCGCGCGCGGCCGCAACACTGGCGCTCGTTGCTGGCGCTTCGCCGTCACCGGCGTGGACAGCGCCGTTTTAGCCGTCTTGCGCGGCGTCGACACGGCTGCAACCTCGCGCCGCGTGCCCTTGGTCGTACTGCGAGATGCCATCAACAGGTCCCCGTAGTCAGCCGGCGAACGCGGGCTATCGCGCGAGCATACCCACCGCCCCGCTACACGAACACCACACCGTGCAGCCTCCACCCCCGCTGTTCAGTCCGCATTCGATGGAGTTGGTATTGGAAGGGGTTGGCGGACTTGTCCGACCAGCCAAAAGCTCAAAAGAAGCCCGCAGGACTGTAGGGCGCAATAATCCAAGGGCATTGCCCCATATTGGTCGCCACGCAGCACGCCTCGGGTCAGCTGACGAGGTTGCGCTTGAGGTTGCGCATCTCGTCGTGCATGGAGCGGACCTTCGGGAAGTGGCGCGCGAGGATGGCACGCACCGATGTGTCGGCGTCGTGTTCGAGGGCGTGTTCGAACGCATGCATGAGACGATCTTCGGCTTCCTCGAGTTGCGCAACGAACGCCGCGCTGCGATCGGTCGCGAGACCCGCACGCAGTTCGCCATACAAGGTGCGCAAGGTGCCCTGCACGGTACCGCCTGCCGCCGGCGCCACGCCCAGCGACGCGACGTGCGCCGACAACTCGTCGATCAGCGCGCGCCGCGATTCGACCAGGCGCAGGAACAAGGCGCGCAGCGTCTCGTCGCCGATCTTGTCCGACGCCTCCTCGTAAAAACGCTGCCCATCGCGCGTGACTTCGATCAGCTCGTTGAGGGTGTCGCTGCCATCGACTTCGCTCATGTCGTCACTCCTCGGGTTGTAACTAACTCTTGCCCGGCGCGACGCGCAGCGGAACGAAAGAACGTTGACCTTCGCGCTCGATGAGCAGCGCGACATGATCGTCCGAGTCGGCGATCTCGGCCTGCACGGCGTGCATGTCGAGCGCGGGAACGCCGTTGATTCGCAGCAGAATATCGCCCGGGCGCAAACCCGCGGCTTGCCCATTGCCGTCGACTTTTTCGATGCGCATGCCGCCCTCGACGTTGAGTCGACGCGCTTCGGCGGGCGCGAGCGGACGCAAACGCAGCCCGAGGCGCGCGTCGAGCTGCGCGGCGGGTTGTTCCGACTCTTGCTCGCGCGCGGCCAGTGCCGGTGGATCGTCTTCGGCGGCGCCAATCACGATGTCGAGTTCGCGTGGCTTGCCGTCGCGCTGGATGGTCAACTTCGTCTGGGTACCAGGGCGCATCGCACTCACGATGGCCGGCACCTGGCCCGACTCGTTGATGGCGACGTCACCTACGCGCAGGATCACGTCGCCTTCGCGCAGCCCCGCCTTGTCGGCGGCGCCCCCGGGTACGACCTGCGCCACCAGTGAACCATTCGGCCCCGGCAGTCCGAAGCTGTCGGCCAACTCCTGCGTGACCTGCTGGATCACCGCACCGATGCGTCCGTGACTGACCGTGCCGGTCTCGAGCAACTGGTCGCGCACATTGATGGCGACATCGATCGGAATCGCGAACGAGATGCCCTGATAGCCGCCTGAGCGCGAAAAGATCTGCGAGTTGATGCCGACCACTTCACCGTTCAAGTTGAACAAAGGGCCGCCGGAATTGCCCGGGTTGACCGCGACGTCGGTCTGCAAAAACGACACGGGGGTGTCGCCGGACAACGCACGCGACTTGGCGCTGACGATGCCTGCGGTGACCGAATTCTCGAAGCCGAACGGGGCGCCAATCGCGACCACCCACTCGCCGACGCGCACCTCGGACGAGGAACCGAGTCGCACCACCGGCAGATCCTTGGCATCGATCTTGATGAGCGCGACATCGGTGCGCTTGTCCGATCCGATCACCTTGGCGCGGTATTCGCGCCGATCGGTCAGCTTCACGATCACGGTGTCGCTGCCGTCGACGACGTGCGCGTTGGTCAGCACGTAGCCATCCGGGCTGATAATGAAACCGGAACCCGCACCCTGCTGCGGCACCGGCGGATGCTGCTGACCGAAGCGCGGGAACAGTCCACGGAACGGGTCGCTTTCGCTGTCTTGGTCCTGTCCGTTGCCAAACCAGTCCGGGATATCACCGCGCGGCTCGCCCTCGTTGCGATCGCCTCCGAGCATGCGCGTGGTCTGAATGTTGACGACCGCGTCGCCCTGGCTTTCGACCAGTGCGCTGAAATCCGGCAAGGAGCCGCGAACGTAAGGAGTGGGACGGGTCGCAGGTACCGAGCCGCGACTGGCGTTGGCGCCAGCCTTCTGTTGCGAGCGCGTGGCATCGTCCA
>JBKJND010000410.1:0-5926 GCA_046596095.1 Ahniellaceae bacterium
CGCGCGCACGCTCGCGGTCACATTCCGCGCGGGTGTGCCCCTGGTCGAAGCGCTGGAGTCGGTCGCCGGCGCCACCGGCAGCGTCGTGTACGGCAAGGCGGTGCGCCGCATTCGCGATGACGTTTCCGTCGGCTATCAGCTCAACATGGCGATGAAGCAGGTCGACCTGTTCCCCAACATGGTGGTGCAGATGATCGCGATTGGCGAGGAAGCCGGCGCGTTGGACGCGATGCTGCTCAAGGTCGCCGAATTTTACGAGCAGGAAGTCAACAACGCGGTCGACGCGCTGGCGAGCCTGCTCGAGCCCTTCATCATGGTCATCATTGGCACCCTCGTGGGCGGCATGGTGATCGGAATGTATTTGCCGATCTTCAAGATCGCCGCCGCGATCTGACGCTGCGTGGCTGAACTCGAGGCTTTGCTCGCCGCGAGTCCAGCGGTTCTCATCGCGGTTTGCGCGCTGCTGGGCTTGCTCATTGGCAGTTTTCTCAATGTCGTGATCCTGCGGTTGCCCGCGCGTTTGCAGCGCGATTGGGAAATCCAGAGCCGCGAGATTCTTGGTCTGGAACCGCATGCCGAGCCGGCTGACGGTGCTCCGACGACGGAATTGGCAGTCCCCGCACAGGACGCGACGAAAGTCTCGGGCAATCCGCAAGCCATCGAGGCGACGTTGGGCAACGCGCCTCCTGACATCGTGTTCGCGCGCTCGGCCTGCCCGCGATGCGGCCACCAACTGTCCGCCTGGGAAAACATTCCGCTGCTCAGTTTTGCAGTACTGCGGGGGCGTTGCCGCGCCTGCCGCGAGCCGATCTCGTGGCAATACCCATTGGTCGAGGCTGCGACCGCCGTGGTGTTTGCGCTCTGCGCGTGGCGCTTTGGATTCGCACCAGCGCTTGGCGTGGCGCTGCTGGTCGGCGCTGCGCTGGTGGCGCTGTCGGGTATCGATTTACGCACGCAACTCTTGCCCGATCAGATTACGTTGCCGTTGCTGTGGTTCGCGCTGCTCGCGTCCGTAGCAGGTTGGACGATTGCGCCCGCACAGGCGATTCTCGGTGCGGCGATCGGGTACCTGTCGTTGTGGAGCGTCTATTGGTTGTTCAAGCTCCTCACCGGCAAGGAAGGAATGGGGTACGGCGACTTCAAACTGCTCGCGGCTCTGGGCGCGCTGGTTGGTGCGAAAGGCATTCTGCCCATCGTGTTGATTGCGTCGTTCGTCGGCGCCATCGTCGGGGTCGCACAAATCGTATTACAGGGCCGTGATCGCGCGGCACCGATTCCCTTCGGACCCTACCTCGCGGCGGCGGGGTTCATCCAGATCCTGTTCGGGAAAGCGCTGCACTCCGCATGGAACGCGTGGCTTGGGCTCGGATGAGCGGCGCCGCGCTGCGCGTCGGATTGACAGGGGGCGTGGCGTCGGGCAAGAGTGCCGTTGCCGAACGGTTACTCGGACTTGGCGTCGCGGTGCTCGACGCGGACCACGTGGCGCGGGAGTTGACGGAACCGGGGGCGCCGGCGCTCGACGAGATTATTCGTACCTTTGGTCTGAGTTACCTCACGCCCGATGGGTCGCTGGACCGGCGCGCGTTGCGCGAACTCGTGTTCAACGACCGCACCGCCCGACTTCGGCTCGAAGGCATACTGCATCCGCGTATCCGGGCGCTGCTCGAAGAGCGCGCGACGGCAGCGAGCGCACCCTACGTCGTGGTCGCGGTGCCGCTGCTGGCCGAAATCGGTCGCTACGCGTGGCTTGATGCGGTGGTGGTCGTGGACGTGCCGCGCGAACTTCAGCACGCGCGGCTGTTGGTTCGCGACGGCGTGGACGCTGCACTCGCGACACGCATGCTGGACGCACAGGCGACGCGTGAGCAACGTCTTGCGATCGCCGACTACGTGATCGACAACACCGGCTCGCTGGCTGAATTGGGTGTCGCGGTAGACGCACTGCACGGAAAGTTGCTGGCGAAGGCGGCGAGCAACATTCAGACGCCCCGAATTGCGGCCACGCCAAAGGCACCCAGCACTCGAACGTGATCGAGATCTTCGATACTCACGCCTCCGAGCGCGAACACGGGTATTGGACAGTCACGCACCAGGGCCGCAAACCCGGCGTCGCCGAGCGGACGCGCATCCGGATGCGTGCGCGTCTGGCGTAGCGGAGATAACGTCGCGTAGTCGAGCCCGAGACGCGCGGCGTATTCGAGCTCATCCGCGTCGTGACAAGACGCTCCCACGATGAGGGTGCGCGGCACGGGACGCTGCGCAAGACGCCGCAGGATCGTTGAGGACAGATGCAGTCCATCGGCCTTGAGCACCGACGCCAACTCGGCATTGCCATTGAGCAACCAGCGCGCTCCAACGGCACGACAGCGTTCGCTCAGCGCCGCTGCAACAAGGCGAAATAGCCCCGCCTCCACGGCGGGCAGTCGCAGTTGCACGAGACGGATGCCAGCGTGAAGGCGCGCATCGACACCAGTCAACCAGGCAGGCAACTCACGCTCGGAGGTAAGCGCAGGCGTAATCCACATGACTTGATCGAGGCGCAAGGCCGAGCACAGCGGAGCATCTGCAGGCGGCATCGGCAGTTCGTGCAGCTTGTCGATGGAAATCCAACGCAGTGCCTGACCTTGCAAACCGTGTGGACTACCGGCGCGCACGCGCACGCGCCAGCCGTCGAGCACCAAGGTGCGATGGGATTCTGGCCATCGCACGCAATGCACGCGTAACAGTGGCTCGACCTCCACTCCTAGTTCCTCGATCAGCTCGCGCTTTAACGCGGCCGGCGCATCTTCGCCGGGCTCCATCTTGCCGCCGGGAAATTCCCACAGTCCGGCGTGCTCGCCGTGCGCTGCGCGCTGGGTCAGCAACACGTGGCCGGCGCCGTCCTCAATGATTGCCGCAACAACATGAAGTTCAGCCAGCGCCATGCGTCGGGTCCGCTGAGCCTGAAACTACGCGGGCTCTTGCAGGAGCGGCGCAAGCCGCGATTGAATCGCACGCGGAAGCAAAAGCATCGCGGCTTGCGCCGCTCCTGCAAGACATGCGTCCCGTTTGACCACGAAAAGATCAGGCAATCTGGCCGTGGCAGGATTTGAACTTGCGTCCCGAGCCGCAGGGGCAAGGTTCATTGCGACCGACCTTGGGGCTGCCGCGCACCACCGGCGCGCCGCCGACCGCGCGCGCTTCGTCGGCGAGCACGTCCAGTGACTCGTCGGCGACGCCGTAATCACCGGGCGTCTCGTGCTGGAATCGCATATTGCCCTGCTGTTGTTCCAGCGCGCGTTGTTGCTCTACTTCCAGCGCGCGAACTTCCTCTTCGGTCTGGAAGTGCACACGCGCCAGCATCTTGATGAACTCGCCCTTGAAGCGCTCGATCATCGACGCGAACATCTCGAACGACTCGCGCTTGTATTCCTGTTCGGGCTTTTTCTGCGCGAAACCGCGCAGGTGAATGCCCTGGCGCAGGTAATCCATGCTTGCCAGGTGATCCTTCCACTGCTGGTCCAGCACGCGCAGCATCAGCACGCGCTCCGCCGCACGCATGAGCTCTGGCCCGTAGCGCTGTTCCTTGTCGGCGAAGTGCTTGTCCAGTGCCGTAATGGAGCCCTCGCGCAACGCGCGCCAATCGGGTTCGGCGCTCTCCGACAGGAAGCGCTGGGGATCGACTTCGATGCCGAAGTCGGCTTCGAACGCGCGCTTGAGTCCCTCGACATCCCACTGCTCGTCCACGCTTTCCGCGGGAACGTAAGCGCCGACCAGTGCCTCGGCCGCGTCGTGCCGGATGTTGGCGACGGTGTCTGCCACGTCCTGCGCCTCGAGCAATTCGTCGCGCTGCTGGTAGATCACCTTGCGCTGATCGTTGGCAACGTTGTCGTACTCAAGCAGATGCTTTCGGATATCGAAGTTGTGCGCCTCGACCTTGCGCTGCGCGTTCTCGATCTGCTTGCTGATTGAGCGATGTTCGAGCGCGTCGTCTTCCTGCATGCCGAAGATCTTCATCCACTTGCCGACCCAGTCGCCGGCAAAGATGCGCATGAGGTTGTCTTCGAGCGAGATGTAGAAACGGCTGGAACCCGCGTCGCCCTGGCGCCCGGAACGACCGCGCAACTGGTTGTCGATGCGGCGCGACTCGTGGCGCTCGGTGCCGACGATGTGCAGGCCGCCTGACTTGAGCACTTCTTCGTGCCTGAGCTTCCAGGCGGCGCGAACGGCGCTGATTTCCGCCGCCGTCGGTGCCTCGCCGAGCGCGGTAATCTCCACTTCCGGATTGCCGCCGAGCACGATGTCGGTACCGCGACCGGCCATGTTGGTGGCGATGGTGACCTGGCCCGGCCGCCCGGCCTGCGCCACGATATGCGCCTCGCGCTCGTGCTGCTTCGCGTTGAGAACCTCGTGCGGGACGCCTTCCTTGGTCAATAGCTCGGCGAGAAATTCCGAAACCTCGATGGATGTGGTGCCGACCAGCACCGGTTGCTTGCGCTCGAAGCAGTCCTTGATGTCTTCCAGGATCGCCTTGTATTTCGAGTCCTTTTTCAGGAACACGAGGTCGGGATTGTCCTTGCGCACCATGTCCCGGTGAGTCGGAATGACGGTCACTTCGAGTCCGTAAATTGTCTGGAACTCGTACGCCTCGGTGTCGGCGGTACCGGTCATGCCGGCGAGTTTCTTGTACAGCCGGAAATAGTTCTGGAAAGTGATTGAGGCGAGCGTCTGGTTCTCGCGCTGGATCGGCACGCCCTCTTTCGACTCGACCGCCTGGTGCAGGCCATCGGACCAGCGGCGCCCCTGCAGCGTGCGCCCGGTGAATTCGTCGACGATGATGACCTCGCCGTCGCGCACGATGTAATCGACGTCGCGCTGATACAGGTGATGCGCGCGCAACGCAGCATTGAGGTGGTGTACCGCGGCAAGGTTTTCAGAGTCGTAGAGACTGGCCTCGGCACCGACGATGCCGGCGGTTCGCAACAAAACCTCCGCGTGTTCCATGCCGGCTTCGGACAGATGCACCTGCTTTTGCTTTTCGTCGACCCAGAAGTCGCCCTCGCCTTCCTCGGTGGTCTGTTTGATGAGATCGGGCACGAGGCGGTTGACGCGCACGTACAACTGCGGCGATTCGTCGCTGGGTCCCGAGATGATCAGGGGGGTGCGTGCTTCGTCGATCAGGATCGAGTCGACTTCATCAACGATCGCGAAGTTCTGGCCGCGCTGGAAGCGCTCATCGATTGCCATCGCCATATTGTCGCGAAGGTAATCGAAACCGAATTCGTTGTTGGTGCCGTAGGTGATGTCGGCGGCATAAGCGGCGCGCTTGTCGTCTGGCCGCATGCCCGGCACGACCACGCCAACGGAGAGGCCGAGGAAGGCGTAGAGCTTGCCCATCCAGCCCGCGTCGCGTCGCGCCAGGTAATCGTTGACGGTAACGAGGTGCACGCCCTTGCCCGTCAGGGCATTGAGATAGATCGGCAGCGTGGCGACCAGCGTCTTGCCTTCACCGGTCCGCATCTCTGCAATCTTGCCGTCGTGCAGCACCATGCCGCCGATCAACTGGACGTCGTAGGGGCGCATGCCAAGTGCACGGCGCGAGGCTTCGCGAGCCACCGCGAATGCCTCGGGCAACAGGGAGTCCACCGTCGATCCGTCAGCCAGGCGCTGTTTGAACTCCGCGGTCTTGGCCTTGAGACCCGCGTCATCGAGCGCCTGCATGGCGGGCTCGAATGCGTTGATGAGCGCGACGTTGCGCTGGTATTGCTTCAGCAGGCGCTCGTTGCGGCTGCCGAACACACTTGTCATCAATTTGTTGAGCATGGATTCACTTCGATCGCAGCAGGGGCCGGCGCGAGGCTCGGCGATGGCTCGGCGTGGGGACCGAACGCACGAAACAAAAAGCGTGGGGCCGGAGCCGCCACGCTTCAAGTGCGCGAGTTTAGCG
>JBKJND010000448.1:0-6046 GCA_046596095.1 Ahniellaceae bacterium
AAGCGTGCTACGCGAAGGCGGGAGAGATGTGCGCCAACGGCTACAACATCGTTGACCGCGATTCGTCCACGATCATGGTGCCCCTGACCGGCGGCGGGATGGTCGCCGCGCCTGACCACACGCTGGTCATCGAGTGCAAGTGATGCCGCTCTAGGGTGAGGCAAAAGCTCACCCTTCTGGTAATTCACGCGCTCGTGATCGCAGGGGCCGGGTACCCGGACCTTCCGGAATAAAATATCGAGGAAAATGCGGGCTTCATGCGCCCGCTTGCTCAGCGCAACACTCGCGCGCAACCAAGCTTAGACCGACTCACACGAGACTTAACGTTACTTCACCGATATTGCCCGATAGTTTTGGCGGTTTCCCGACAAACGGCAACCGAACGGCAACCGATGCGCACTCTGGCGAAAACGCGGAACGCGCAAATCACATAAAGTATTGATTCTATTGGTGGCCGGGGACGGAATCGAACCGCCGACACGAGGATTTTCAATCCTCTGCTCTACCAACTGAGCTACCCGGCCAATAGCAACCTTGAACGTCGTCGCGAGACTCGCTGCGACGATTTGCCGTTGCCTCGTGATTGCTGGTCAACGCCACCGCGCCATTGCGGAGCGGGGCGCGCATGGTAACGGTGCGTGCGTTGAGCGGCAACCGCGAGTTCGCGAAAGCGACCGAAGTTTCGCTTCAGGCGGCCCCTCATCCGCCCTGCGGGCACCTTCTCCCCCCTCGCGGGGAGACAAGGGACAGCATCGCAGCGTCATTCGGCTTCGGGGGTGAAACCTGCGGGCTTTTCGGCGCCGCCCGCGAAGAGGAATTTTTCCATTTCGGTGGCGAGGAAGGCGCGCGCCTTGGGGTCGATTGCGGACAGTCGGTTTTCGTTGAGCAGCATGGTCTGGTGGGCGAGCCATTCGCTCCAGGCCTGCTTCGAGATTTCAGCGTGGATGCGCTCGCCGAGTGCGCCTGGCCACGGTGCGTAGTCGAGTCCTTCGGCCTGGCGTTGGAGGCGTGCGCAGAAGACTTCACGAGTCATGGGATGGCTCCGGCAATCGTTCGAGCAATGAGCGGATGGGGGCGGGCAGACCTACGTCGTCGAACTCGTTGCGCGTGAACCATCGGCGCGCGTTGTTCTCCGACACCGCGCAGGCTAGCGTAACGATGTCGACCAGCACAGGATGCAGTCGCAGGTCGAAATGGGTAAATGCGTGGTGGATCACGGGAAGCGCGTGCATTGAGGAAGGTTCGTTCGCGGCTTGCGCCGCTCCTGCAGGAAGCTCGTAGCCATCATCGCCTGTAGGAGCGGCGCAAGGGGCGATGTTTGCCGCGCGCAGCGATGCGGCGTCCGGATACTCGGGCAGACTGAAGAGGCCGCCCCAGACGCCGCTCACCGGGCGGCGCTCGAGGAGCACGCGGCCCGCGCGGTCGCGCATGATCAACGCATGGCATTCGCGTTGCGTGCGCGTCGCACGACGACGTGGATGCGGCAGTTCGGCGGTCCGGTTGTCGCGCAGCGCGATGCAGTCGGTATTGAGTGGGCACGTCGCGCAACGCGGCTGAGTGCGCGTGCAGACGGTGGCGCCGAGATCCATGATCGCCTGGGTGTAGTTGGTCACGCGGTCGCGCGGCAACAACGACTCGCTGAGTTTCCACAGTTGCGCCTGCACCCTCGGCGACAGCGGATCGCCTTCGATGCCGCAATGACGGATCAGCACGCGGCGCACGTTGCCATCCAATATCGGCGCGCGTTGATCGAATGCGAGCGCGAGGATGGCGCCGGCAGTGGAGCGGCCGATGCCGGGGAGTGCGGTGAGTTCGGCCGACGACGCAGGCAGCTCGCCAGCATGTCTCTCGATACAAAGCAGCGCGGAACGATGCAGATTGCGCGCGCGGCTGTAGTAGCCGAGGCCCGACCACAGTGCCAACACCTGATCCATCGGTGCGGCTGCAAGCGTGCGCAAGTCGTGCAATGCCGCGACGAAGCGCTGAAAATACGGGATGACGGTTGCAACCTGCGTTTGCTGCAGCATCACCTCGCTGAGCCACACGCGATAGGGCGAGCGCGGGTGTTGCCAGGGCAGGTCGTGGCGACCGTGCTGGTCGAACCAGGTCAGCAGTCTTATTGCAAAGTCCGATTCGTGGTCAACCATCGCCGCGCGCGGGCAGCAGGCCATCGACAAAAGCGGCGGCGTCGAAGATGCGGAGGTCCTCGAGTTTTTCGCCGATGCCGACGTAGCGGATCGGAATGCCGAACTCGCGCGCGAGTGCGAACACGACACCGCCCTTGGCGGTGCCGTCGAGCTTGGTCACCGCGAGCCCGGTCACACCCGCGGTATCGCGGAACATGCGCAGCTGGCTCAGTGCGTTCTGTCCGGTGGTGCCATCGATCACCAGCAGCACTTCGTGCGGCGCTGCGGGTTCGAGTTTGCCCAGCACGCGGCGGACTTTCGCGAGCTCATCCATCAGGCCCGACTGATTGTGCAGGCGCCCGGCGGTGTCGATGATGAGCACGTCGATATCACGCGCGCGCGCCGCCTGCAGCGCATCGAACGCCACCGACGCCGCGTCGGCGCCCTGGCCTTGCGAGATCACGGGCACGGAGTTGCGATCGCCCCAGGCTTTGAGTTGCTCGACTGCGGCCGCGCGAAAAGTATCTCCGGCCGCGAGCAACAGGCGCGCGCCGTCGTTCTGCATGTGCCGCGCCAGCTTGCCGATCGTTGTGGTCTTGCCGACGCCGTTGACGCCCACCACCAGCAGCACGAACGGTCGCTGGCTGTCGTCGATGACGAGCGGCTGTTCCACGCGGCGCAGCATGCCAAGAAGGTCGGCGCGCAAGGCGGCGTAAAGCGCGTCGGCGTCGGCGAATTCGCGCGCCGCCATACGGGAGCGAAGATTGCCCAACAATGCTGTGGTCGCGGCGATGCCAACGTCGGCACTGAGCAGCGCGGTTTCGAGTTCGTCGAGCAGGTCCTCGTCGAGTTTGGGATTGCCGGAAAGCAGCCCCGCCAGTGCGCGGCCGAGTCCGTTGCCGCTCAGGCGCTCGCGCCACGCCAAGGCATTCGCCGCACGCTCGAGTGCGCCCTGTTCGCTGCGGGCACGCTCGATCGCCGCTGCAGCTTCGAGTTCCGCGCGTGCTGCGTTCGCCGCGATTACGGTATCGGATGTTTCCCAGGCCGCGACGACATCGTCGAGACTCCACGCGGGTTGTACGCGCGTGGCAGTGGCTGCGTGATGGGTGGGCGCGGCGAGGGGAGGCGCGCTCGACGGCGCAACAGCGACGTCGGCCGTGGCGTCCGTGCGCCGACGGAAAAATCTGAGCATGGAATGTGAGTGGGCAATCGACGAGAATCGCCGGCATGCTAACACCGCGCCGGAAAACCTCAGCTTCCGCCCCAGCTTCAGCCGCTTTGCTGCGCGCCGAAGCCGAGCGCGCCGGCAAAGTCCGCATCATTGGTGGCAGCCTGCGCAATTCGCGGTTGCCGGTGCTCGATCGCGGGGGGCTGCGTCCGACACCGGATCGTGTGCGCGAGACCCTGTTCAACTGGCTCGCACCGACGCTCGAAGGCGCGCGTTGCCTCGATCTATACGCGGGCAGCGGCGCGCTCGGGGTCGAAGCCTTGTCGCGCGGCGCGGCGTGGGTCGAGCTCGTCGAGAGCGAACGCGACCTTGCTGAAAACCTGCGCGAGCAGCTTACGCGACTGCATGTGGCGGATCGGGCCCAGGTGCGGAGTCTGGCCTGCGAGGCGTTCCTCCGCGACGCGCCGACGCAACCATTCGAAGTCGTGTTTCTCGATCCGCCTTACGCGGCTCAGGCATGGTCGGCCGCGCTGTCCGCACTGATTGCCAACGGGTGGCTGAGACGGGGCGCCCTGGTTTACATCGAATGGCCGCATCCGCAGCGTCCCCTGCTGCCGGAGGGGCTGGCCTGGTGGCGTGAGAGTCGCGCCGGGTTGGTCGGTTACGGACTCGCCCGCACTGTGAATGTCGCCAACGGCTTCGAGTAGACGGCTTCCATTAGACTCCGGCGATGCCCAACAGCGCTTCCGCCAGCTCTGCTCACGTTGCCGCTGCCGCTGTCGCAGCCCGGCGAGCGCGTACCGCTGTCTACCCCGGTACGTTCGATCCCATCACCAACGGTCATACGGATCTGATCGTGCGTGCGGCGCCGCTGTTCGAGCGCATCGTGGTCGGCATCGCGGAAAGCCCGGGCAAGAGTCCCGCACTGCCGCTGGCCGAGCGTATCGATCTGGCGCGGGAAGCCTTGAGCGGGGTACCAAACATCGAGGTATCGGGATTTCACTGCCTGCTCGCCCATTTCGTGCGCCAATGCGATGCCGGCGTGATCCTGCGCGGTCTGCGCGCCGTGTCCGACTTCGAATACGAGTTTCAGCTGGCGAGCATGAACCGGCATCTCATCCCCGAGGTCGAGACGCTGTTCCTGACGCCGGCGGAAAACTACAGCTTCATCTCGTCCACACTGGTGCGCGAAATCGCGCGGCTGGGTGGCGATGTGTCTGGTTTCGTGCATCCTTCCGTGCAACGGGCGCTCAATGCCCGCTGGCCGCCTGTTCCCTGTTCTCCTGAGAGGATTCCTTGATGGGCAAACTCAAATACTTGCGCATGATTGTGGTGGCGATGCTGGCACTGGGCGCTGTCGTCGCGTGTCAGAAAGAAGCCGCGCCCGTCGCGACGGCAGCGCCTGCGCCGACCCTGGGCGTTCCGACCGACAACAATACCGATGCGTGGAAAGCCTACGTGCAGCAGCAGGTCAACATCGAGCTCAAGGGCGAATACATGCGCGGCCGGCCGTACATTTACTTTGTGCCGATGGGCGAGGACGAGGAGTCCATTCGCCAGTACGAAGCGCAGCTCGATTCCGTTGCGGGCTCGGTCGCGCGCGGCATCCAGTCCGGTTCGATGATCGTGTTTGCCTCCCCCGACTCGGTGAAGCTCGCGACGCTGGTCGAGGAGTCGTTCAAGCTGGCCGCGCCGAAGTCGCTCAAGGGTGTGCGCGTGTTGTTCATAGGCGCCGCGAGCGAACGCGATCGCGTGACCGCGGCCGTGGCTCCATCCGAAGCCACCTTCAAGTTCATCCCCACGAGCTGACCAGAACGTTTCGTAGGTCAGCTCGCGCCAGCGACCTGACAAGCAGTCGCCGATGAGTCAGGTCGCTGCTGCGACCTGACCTACGACGATTTGAAAAGCAAGCCGCGACTTTATGGCACTTCGAATCAGCGATCTTTGCGTCAATTGCGACGTGTGCGAGCCGGTCTGTCCCAACCAGGCCATCGCGCAGGGCGAGGAGATTTATGTGATCGATCCGCGGCGCTGCACCGAATGCGTCGGGCACTACGACGAGCCGCAGTGCGTGGTGGTGTGTCCGGTCGAGTGCATCGATCTTGACCCGGAAATCGTCGAAAGCCGCGAGGAACTGATGGCGAAACTCGAGAGTTTGACGGCAGCGGCAGCGGCGGCGGCGACATGACACCGGCGCTGCGCTGGCCGGCTTGCATCGCGTTGCTGCTGCTGAACGTCGCGGGCCAGGCGGCTGCCGCCGGCGATTGCGGGATCGATTCCGCCGGTGCGGACCCTGGTGCCCGCGTTGCAGCGAACGCCTCCGCGAACACGACAGTGCCTGCATGCGACAGTGCCAGAGGCGTGGTGCTCGGCGCGCCGCGCGGAGCAGTCATCGCCAGTGCAAACGTGCTCGCCACCGACGCGGGAATGGAGATCCTCGCGGCCGGTGGCAATGCCTTCGATGCGGCGGTGGCGGTGACGAGCGTACTGGCGGTGGTCGAACCCACGAGCTCCGGACTGGGCGGCGGGGCGCTGCTGCTGCTGCGTCGCGCCGACGGCACTGAGGTGATGCTCGATGGACGCGAGACGTCGCCGGCAGCGGCGAAGAACGAATTGTTCTGGGACAAGTCCGGCGCTCTCGACCGCAACCTCAGCGTCAACGGACCGCTCGCGGCCGGCATTCCCGGCGAGCCAGCCGCGCTCGTGCATCTCGCGGCGAATTTCGGCAGGTTGCCCTTGGCGAAATCGCTCG
>JBKJND010000367.1:0-4829 GCA_046596095.1 Ahniellaceae bacterium
CTCGACCTCAAGCCGGGCAACATCCTGCTCGACGAATCAGGAGAGCCGCAGGTCGCGGATTTTGGCCTCGCACGTCGCATCGATCCGGACGGGATTCGCGACAACGACCGCATCGCCGGCACGCCAAGTTACATGGCGCCGGAACAAGCCAGCGTGGGGGAGCACCCATTGACGCAGGCGAGCGACGTGTGGGGGCTGGGTGCGATCCTCTACGAATTGTTGACGGGCCGCCCGCCATTCGAAGGGTCGAGTCCCCTGGCTACCCTCGAACTGCTGCGTGAGGGCAAACTCGACAAGCCTTCCCGATTCCTTCCGATTGCGCCAGACCTCGATGCAATCTGCCTCAAGTGCCTGGCGATGGATCCGACCGCGCGCTATCCGGATGCACGCGCTCTGGCGGACGATCTCGGGCGCTACACCGAAGGACGCGAAGTAAGCGTGCGCCCGCTCACGTCAATCCGGAGACTGGGGCGGTGGGCGCGGCGCGAGCCTTGGCTTGCGGCCACCGCGAGCATAGCGATCCTCACTTTGATCATCGGCATGGCCGCCACCTCATTGCAATGGCTGCGGGCCGAACGCAACGCCGCAGTCGCACAGTCGAATGCTGTTGAATCCAGTGCGCGGCTGTGGGAAAGCCGGCGCGAAACAGCGTTGCGGCTGGAACAAAATGGCGAGGGCTACCTCGCCATGCGCCAGCTCCTGACCAACATCGAAGAGCAGGAAAGTTCCGGTGCGCCGAAGCTGGCCGCATTCGACCGTCTCCGTTTCGGGATGATGTCGTCGCAGGGCGCGACCCTGATCGACGCAATCGCAATTGCCGACGCCAATCCGCTGGCGGTGGCATTGAGCCCGGGAGGCGCTGTCCTGGCCATCGCGTGCAACGACCAGACCGTGCGCTGGTACGGGACTGCGACTCTCGCCGAAGTGGGCAGAGTAAACCTTGCCGGTCGTTCAAGTTCCAGCGGCGTGGACCGTGCTCCACTCTTGCTGAAGTTCGTGGACGAGCAACGATTGCTCGTGACGCTCGACTGGTACGGCAACTACGTGAGTCCGGCCAACATCGACAGTTGGATGATCGATCTGGAGCACGCCAGTGTCGTCGAGCCGCCGCCCGAGTTCGCGGATTTTGCCGACGCGAACTACAGCGCGGACGGACGACATGCACTCCTGCGCAATCGATCGATGCAGACGCAGCTATGGCAAGTGTATCCGTGGCGAGCGCTGTCGCAAGTGGCGCATCCCGGTGGCACGCCGTCGGCTGACATCCCGACCTACGTTGGGAAGAATGCGGATTTTGCTGCAATTCTGCTTGGCGCCTCGCGCGAAATGCTTTGGATGAATCCTGCGGACCTCTCTCGCGGAACCTCGCTGCGATTTCCGGGTCAAGCCGGAATCGCGGCGTGGATGAACAGCAATGACGGCCGACTGATGGCGTTTGGTGACTATGAAGGCCGTGTCTTCATCTACGACATAGTCACCCGCGCACTTCGAACCCTCCCGACTTCACGCGGCCGGGAAATTACCTGGCTGGCCTTCAGCGAAGACGACAAGTGGCTCGCGGCGTCAAGTTGGGATGGAGCGGTGTACGCATTCGATGTGGCGCGCGGAGATGCCCTCGTCGCCGGACAGATGCAACATGATTTCGCACCCTTGCGAATCGGACTCAGTCGGGAGCGGCGCACGCTGATTGTCTCCGGAGAGGGCAAGAGCGCTCTGTGGCACCTTCCGGAACCGGGCCCGCGCGCCCTGCCCGCAAGCAGGGTGGGGGCGGGACCCGCTCCGCATGGACTTTCGGGCCGCTACGCAAGCGACTGGTCGTTCGAAGCGGGCCTCATGGCGACGGCGGGAATCGATGGGCAGGTGCGACTGTGGCGATTGCCGCGTTCGCCGCTGATGCAGGCCAGCGCCGCGCGCCAGATCGGCGAGTCGACCGACTTCAACGGACTGCACGTGGTTGATGTCGACTGGAACCGATTGAGGATCGCGACGATAAAGGATGAATCGGTGTCTCCCTGGATGGAGTTTTCGCAACCTCCGGGGTTCGCGGAACTGGCGGCGGGCGGATCGACGCTGGTCGTAACAGTAGGCGCGAAACTGCATGTGTTCGATTCGCCGTCCCTCTCCAGCCGGTACACCGAAATCCCATTATCCGACACCCCGCAGCAGCTGGTCGCTAGTGCCGATGGGCGATGGCTGCTGCTGGCTTTCGGCGTCAGCGGCGGACCGACAGGGCTTTCGGAACGCCTGCATTTGTTCGACCTCAAGACCGGCCAGCAGATGCCTGGGGAGGCGGTTCTCGCCGGACCCTTGCGGACGATCTCCTTCTCGCCCGATGCTTCGCGTGTGCTTGCCGTCGGACCTGCCGAGGATGTCAGCACACTACTTGCCGTGCCGGGTCTGAAAGAACTCGGCAGCTACCCGCACGATCCGTTCCAGCCAGTGGTCTGGGGGTCTATTGCTCCGGTTGGCGAATCGGTCTGGTTCGTGACATCGGCGCAGGATGCTCGCCTCGGTGAAGATGAAGTGCTCCTGTGGAACCCCGAGACCGACACGGTGGAGCAGCGGGTTGCGGGCCAGTCGCGCCCACTGGGCATCATCTCCACAAGAGCCGGCGCATTTCTGGCGGGTGAGGCAAACGACCAGCTTTCCGACACTGAACTCAATCTCGCTCGACTTCGCAGGTCGGCAACGAGTGCGCCAACCGCCAATCTGGCGGTGAATCGAAGTGGCACGCTGGTCGCGCGGGCATACCGTAGCGAAGTACAACTGCACGACGCCGCGACTGGGGCCAATATCGGCCCGCCGCTGCAAGGCTCCAGCAATGCGCTCGACATCATCACGAGCCTGGCGTTTTCGCCTGGCTCGGATCGCCTGCTGGCACGAACCCTGCACGGACACTGGCTGACGTGGTCTCTCGAACCAATGTCCAACCCCTCGGTCGACAATTCTGCATCGCTGGCAAGACTCGATCCCGACGCCGAATCGCAGCGCGTGCTGCATCCCCTGTCGCGTCTGGAGCGACAGCGTCTGCGCGACAACGATCCCGGCACATGGACTCGCACTGCGACGCGCCGCGGTATGCCGTTGCATGCAACGGCACTGGCGGACGGGAGTGCGATTCCGCCGCGATCAGGCGAATCGTCTCCCTGGATGCTCGATCTCGAACGTGTCATCGCCTCCGGTCCCGAGGCCGTGCGTAACACGTTTTATAGTGGTCGCCCCCAGATGCGGCCTTACCCGGCTGGAGTGCAGCGCTTCGGCGGAATGGAATTTGAATTGCGCGGGTTCTTCGAGATTGGCGTCAGCGGTTCCAAATCGAAAGGTCGCAGGAATACGACCGAAGCGACCCGCGACTGGACGCTGCCTTGTGTGCCCGTACCCGATGCGCCGGTGCAGGCTGTCTGGCCACTGATGATGTCCGCGATCCGCGTCAAGTCGGCGGAGCAAACGGTACTCGCCCAGCTGGTATGGCACTACACCGACGGCAGCCGCGCGGTCACGCCCTTGCGCACCCAACATGAGCTCGCCGGCTACGCGGGGCTCGACAGCAACGTACCGCTGGTCTTCGGCAACACTTTGAGCCGGGTCTCGCCGGGCACGCAGGGAGAGACCCTCAGCAGTCCGCGGCTGCTCAACCCGCATACAGACCGAACCCTGCGTTGCGTCAGCATCGAAAGCATGGGCCCACCGGTGTCGGTCCTGGTACTCGCGATCACTGCTGAGCCCATGCCTTCGGGCGGAGCGGAACCGGTTCGGTAATCGCCGTGGTCGATTGCCGTACCCAACATCAAGAACGCAGCTCCGAAAACGACCTGGTTTTTGTCGCACCACCAAAAGGAGAATGCAGTGAAAACTATTCCAGACAAGAGCCTGCTTGCCGTTGCGTTGATGGCGAGCCTGTTGTGCCTGGTGCACCAGCCCGCCGTGGCCTGCGGGGAAAACCAGTTCAGCACGGGTCACGGTCTGCGCTACCAGGGCTTCCTCGCACCGCGGCCTGCAACTGTGGTCGTGGTCGACGACGGCTCGGGTGATCGCGAGGAACTGTACGCGGGACTCGCCAAGGCCGGGCATCGCGTGACGGTCGTGGCGAATCGCGACGGGCTTGCCACGGTCCTGGCCAACGTGAAGGTCGACGTGCTGATTGCCGATCTGCAAGACGTGGATTCCATGACGAGCGAAGCTCCTCGCGGCACCCGCGTCCTGCCAGTCGTTTCGAGGAAGCTTCGCGACGCTCCGGAAACGCGTCGGCGTTTCGATCTGATACTGCTCGAGGGAGCGAGCCTTGGGCAGTATCTCAAGTCGATCGATCGCCTTGTCGGTGCGGCGACGAGATGAAACAGCGAGCGGCTCGATGCATGCGCCGGCTCGCAGGCAGTCTTGCTGTGACCACGATGGTCGTGGCTTTCCAGCCCCTGCGGGCATCCGACGGAAGTGGGATCCCATCCGAGCTGGATTCCACCGCGCCTGCAATCAGGACCTTCGAGCCGCCCGCTGCGGTACGCAAGCGCGGGCGCATCGGTGTGACGTACCAGAACCTCAGCACTGTTGGGGCGCTATCGGATACGGGAATCGTGTTTGGCACCCATGAGACCGACACCCATGCGGTTCGTCTCGATCTCGACTACATGATTGGCGCGCGGTGGGAGGCCCACGTGTCGGTTCCGTTCATCCGCAAGCGGTCGCGCGGAGGATTCATCGCGCACGACCCGCGCCGCCTCACCGTGCAGCACCCCGAAGCGCCGCTGCTCGACGATGGGAATTTTCACAGCGGGTGGCAGGACTTGTCCCTGGGTTTGTCCTACCACGGTCAGTGGCGCGGGTTTGCCTAC
>JBKJND010000061.1:0-3107 GCA_046596095.1 Ahniellaceae bacterium
CGAGGAGCGCGCGTGCGTGCAGCAAGGCTCCGCCCGTTTCGAGCGGCACCTCACCCTCATGCGAATAGCGGATGCGCACGCCATGCTTTGCGCCATTTCCAAGCGCCGTGTGCAGCTTGTCTGCAAGCCACGCCGTATTCACGATCACGTCGCGAACGCCGATTGCCTCGAATTTTGCAAGATGCCATTCGATGAGCGACTTGCCGCCGACCTCAAGCAGCGGCTTGGGTGTGGTGAGCGTCAAGGGCCGCATGCGTTCGCCGCGTCCTGCGGCGAGGATCAATGCCTTCATGGCGTGGGCCGGGTCAAGTCCCGTTCGGCGATGCAGCGTTCGAGCAGCGCGGCGAGCGGCGCGAGCTCTGCGTAGCGCGATGCCACGTCGTACGTGTATTGCCAGACGCGCGGCAGGTCTGCCAGATATTGGCGCTTGCCGTCGCGATACCAGAGCCGGCAAAAAATGCCGAGCACCTTGAGGTGCCGCTGCACGCCGATCCAGTCGAACCAGCGACGAAATGTGTGGGAATCGGCGTCGGTCAATCCTGCGCTTACCGCACGCTCGCGGTGCTGCTCGACCCAGTCCTGTACGCGCGACTCGGGCCACGCGATGTAGCAATCGCGCAGCAGCGACACGAGGTCGTACGCGATGGGACCGCGCACGGCATCCTGAAAGTCGATGATGCCGGGCGAATTGGTGTCCGTGATGAGCAGATTGCGGCTGTGGTAGTCGCGATGCACGAATACCTGAGGCTGCGTGAGAGCGTCTTCCACCAACGCGTGAAACGCAGCGTCCAGCGTTTCGATTTCCTCACGTCGCGGTGCGATGCCGAGGTGGCGTCCCATAAACCAGCATGGCATCAGCTCCATTTCCTGGCGCAGATGTTGACGGTCGTAGTCCGGCAGCCCCGCGTACGCAACGTCGCGCTGCATCACCAGCAAGGCGGCCAGCGCGTCGTCGTACAGCGCGTCTACGCTCACGGAGTCGAGAGCCGGCAGATACGTGCGGTCTCCGAGATCCTCCATCAATACGAACCCCAGCGCCGCGTCGCTCGCGTAAACGTCTGGAGCGTGCAGGCCCGCAGCGCGCAATCGCTGGACAGTCGCGATCCAGGGTGCGATGTTTTCGCGTTCGGGTGGGGCGTCCATCACGATGGGCGTGTTCGGCAGATTCTGCACTCGCCAGTAGCTACGGAAACTCGCATCCGCAGAAGCCACCGCGATATCCGGCTCGCCTTCGCCGGTCGCATCGCGCACCCAGTCGCGGCGTTGCTCGGCGCGCGACTTCACGTCCACGCTGCTCTCGCGTTCGGGTTGCTCTCGTGACTGCACGGTGTGCGCCATCTTGCTGCTGTCGATGGAGTGTATCGAGGGTTAATCCTTGTCGACCAGACTGCGAAGACCGGGCGTTCTCCGGTTCTTTTGCATGCGCCACTGGTCTCGGAGGCAACTATTCAGTACCATTTCGGTACTATTTGGCATTGCCTGCAGAAAACTCTCCGTCATGTTGCGAGTTTCCCGTCTGACCGATTACGCCTGCGTGCTCATGACCTGCCTTGCGGGCGGGTCGCGCGAAGTGGTGAGTGCGGCGGATCTGGCCGAGCGCGTGAAGCTGGAACTCCCGACTGTCAGCAAACTCATGAAGCGCATGAGTCGCGCCGGTCTGGTCGAATCGTTTCGCGGCGCGCAGGGTGGTTATCGCCTGGCGCGTGCTCCGGAATCGATCAGCCTTGCCGACATCGTGACCGCGATGGAAGGCCCCATCGGCATGACCGAATGCAGCGTGCACGCGGGTCGTTGCGGATTTGAATCGCACTGCGGTGCGCGCAGCAACTGGCGTCGCGTGAGCGATATCGTCGTCGCTGCGCTCAAGGGCGTGACGCTGGCGGACATGCAGCCACCCGCGTCGCTGTCCAGAACGCTTCGACAGCCGCTGCCCGTCTCGTTGCGGACGGATTCGTAGCTCGTGGTGGCCCAGGCTCAAGTCCTCGAGCGTCAGCTCGCCAGTCGCTACACGGCCGGTTTCGTTACGGATATCGAAACCGATTCGCTGCCGCCGGGATTGTCGGAAGACATCGTGCGTGCCTTGTCCGCGATCAAGTCCGAGCCCGAGTGGATGACCGAGTGGCGACTCACCGCGTATCGCCACTGGCTGACGATGCCGATGCCCAACTGGGCCAAGCTCCGGATCGCGCCGATCGATTTCCACGCTTTGTCCTACTACTCCGCACCGAAGGCAAAGTACGCCTCGCTCGATGAAGTCGACCCGAAGTTGCTGGAGGTTTACGACAAGCTCGGTGTGCCGCTGCACGAGCGCGCGCGGCTTGCCGGCGTCGCGGTCGACGCGGTGTTCGACTCGGTGTCGGTCGGCACAACGTATCGCAAGGAGCTCGCGGAAAAGGGCGTCATTTTCTGCTCGATGTCGGAAGCGATCCGCGAGCATCCGGAACTGGTCAAGCAGTATCTCGGCAGCGTGGTGCCGCGCGGCGACAATTTCTTTGCGGCGCTCAACTCGGCGGTGTTTTCCGATGGCAGCTTCGTGTTCGTGCCGCGCGGTGTGCGCTGCCCGATGGAACTGTCGACGTATTTCCGCATCAACGCGGGCCACACCGGCCAGTTCGAGCGCACGCTGATTCTGTGCGAGGAAGGCGCCTCGGTGTCGTACCTCGAGGGCTGCACCGCGCCGATGCGCGATGAGAATCAATTGCACGCGGCCGTGGTCGAACTGGTGACGCTGGATGACGCGTCGATCAAATACTCGACGGTGCAGAACTGGTATCCCGGCGACGAAGAGGGTCGCGGCGGAATCTACAACTTCGTGACCAAGCGCGGTGAGTGCCGTGGCGCGCGCTCGAAGATTTCATGGACGCAGGTCGAGACCGGCTCTGCAATCACCTGGAAATATCCGTCGTGCATCCTCAAGGGCGAGGGCAGCGTCGGCGAATTCTATTCGATCGCGCTGACCAACAATCGGCAGCAAGCCGACACCGGCACCAAGATGGTCCACATCGGCAAAAATACGCGCAGCACAATCGTCTCGAAGGGCATCAGCGCGGGCCGCTCGAACAACACGTATCGCGGGCTGGTGAAAATTCTCGCAGGCGCCGAAAACG
>JBKJND010000321.1:0-4370 GCA_046596095.1 Ahniellaceae bacterium
GTGGCAAGACAACTGCGCCTGCGCAACCTTGGCGGCATCATCATCATCGACTTCATCGACATGCAGGACGCCGAGCACAAGCGCCAGGTTTTGCGCACGCTGGAAAAGGCAATGAGCCGCGATCACGCGAAGTCGACCGTGTACGACTTCTCGCCGCTGGGTCTGGTCGAGATGACGCGCAAACGCACCACCGAAAGTCTTGAACGTCAGCTCTGCGAACCGTGCGCGTCGTGTTCAGGTCGCGGCAGCCTCAAGACGACAGAGACGATCTGTTACGAGATCTTTCGCGAAATCACGCGCGCGGTCCGGCAATTCGAATCGGCCAAACTGCTGGTGCTCGCGGCTCCTCAGGTCGTCAACCGCATTCTCGATGAGGAATCCGGCACGGTGGCCGAGCTCGAGGAGTTCATCGGCAAGTCCATCCGCCTGCAACCCGAAGAGCAGTATGCGCAGGAACAATTCGACGTCGTGTTGCTCTGACTGCCGAGCATGACGGACAAGGTTTCCGCTATGCGTACTGAGGGTTTGGACCCCGACGGCGGCGCGCAGGTCACGTTCGAACACCCGCATAGACTTCGCCGACCCTGGCACCGATTGCCGGAACTGTTGACGTGGTTCGTGGGCTTGGCGCTGCTCGGTGCGTTTGCGCTGCAGGTGGCCGGATGGTGGCTGGTGCCCTTGCTCGACGCGAATCCGAAATGGGTGCAATCGATGCTGTCGCGAGAACTGAAGCGTCCAGTGCGCTTTGGCGAATTCGAAGCGGTGTGGCGACGTTCGGGGCCACTGCTGCAACTTCGGGATCTCGAAATTTCCGATCCCACTCGGCGCACGCCGCCGCTGAAACTCGCACGCGCGGAGTTTGCGGTGCATATTTATGCGTGGACGCGCCCGGGTTCGCCATGGACCGAATTCCGGGTGGTGGCGCCGCGCTTGTCGGTGGAGCGCGACGCGTCGGGTCGATGGCGCTTGCGCGGCTTCGATGGCCAACGAGTTGATGCCGACGGCAACGTCTTGCTGGACATTGGCCGCGTGAGTTTGAGCGATGCCACGGTCGAACTTTTCGATCGCGGGAGTGGTTCGCGCTGGCATTTCGATAGCGTGAATGCGCGCATCGAGAACGATTGGTTGGGTCGGCGCTTCGGCGCGCACGCGCGTGCCCGCGACAGCGCGCAGCCGGTACGCATCGCGTGTCGCTCGGACACGCAATGGCAACAAGGGCGTTGCTTTGCAGCGGGGCTGAATCTGGCGCTGCGCAACTGGCAGCCGCAGCGTGCCGCTCATGCAGCGCCACTGTCGGGTCAAGTCGATCTGGCAGCTTGGTTCGACTGGAGCCGTGGCCAGCGCAGCGTTCGCGCGAACATCGGTTTGCGCGATGTCGCGCTTCCAGCCGCCACTGCGGGTGATGCGGCCATGCGCGCTTCGGTCGGGCCTCTCCGCGTCGCCGCGCCGACATCGCGTTGGCGTGTCGCCTGGCAAGTCAGCGACGTCGCGGGTTGGCAGTTCGACGCGCGTCACGCCAGCGGCGATACGGTGCGTGTGCGCGGTCGCGATCAGGAACTCAAGCTGGAATCGTCGCGGCTCGATCTGGCGCATGCATTACCGCTGTTGCAACTGGCTCCGCAACTGAGACCGCGCGCGAGCGATTGGCTTCGAACGGCTGAGCCGCTCGGCGAATTGCGCGATGTCTCGGCGCGACGCAGCGGCGCGCGCTGGCACGATGTCGCGGGCACGCTGCACGCGGTCCGCTGGCAGCAGCACGGCACGGTTCCGGGCGTGACAGGGATCAACGCGCGTGTGACGGGTGACGCGACGGCGCTGCTGGTTGCGCCGGTTGCGGGCAGCCGGATGGTGTTGACCGTCGCCAATGTACGAGCGCCGATTGCAATTGACTGGCACGCCGGGGTGTTGGGGGTCATGCCTTCGGGAGCGAATACACGCGTTGAAGGTGCAGGGCTGGATTTTGAGCTCGATTCGGCGAAGGTGGGTGGAAGGTTTGCGCTGGAGATCGAGGAGGGCCGCGGAAAGCCGTCTGCCGACTTCGCGCTCGGAATTGAGGGGGCCTCCGAGAAGAAAGAGCGCGGTGGATCGAAACCCTTTTTGGATATGGCGCTCACGGTGAACCGGGTTTCCGTGGACCGGCTTCGTAATTACTGGCCGGCCACGCGAATGCCGGCAAAAACGGTCAAGTGGCTCGACGAGTCGTTGCGCGGCGGCGAAGTACGCGAGGGCAGGGTCGTGATTCATGGCGACTTCGACGATTGGCCGTTTCGTGAAGGCACTGGGCGTTTCGAGGCGCGCGCAAGCGTGGCTGACGTAGGGCTCGCGTTTCGGCCCGACTGGCCGAAGGTTGCGCTCGATGCCGCCGACCTCGCGTTCATCGGCGGCGGCATGCACATTGACATCCGGCGCGCGCGTACCGCGGGCCTCGATGTTTCGTCGGGCACTGCCGACATTGAACGAATGCGCGAACCCATACTCAAGATTCAGGCGTCCGGGCGCGGGCCTGGCAACGCCATGCTCGATTATCTTCGCGCGTCGCCTATTCGCGCCAACGTCGGCCCGGCCATCGAAGGACTCGGTATCGAGGGCGACGGCGTCATCGACATCTCGCTCGTCGTTCCGCTCAGGAAATCCTTGGGCGAAACCACAGTCGAAGGTTCGGTTGAACTCAATGATGCCGATATCGCCGACGCAAAATGGAAACTTGCCCTCGATGACGCGAGCGGTGTGCTGCGTTTCGATCGGCGCAGCTTCATCGCAGAGGATTGGCCCGTACGCTTCGAGGGCGAACCGGCGCGGCTCACGTTGCGCAGTGGCACGCATGTCCTCGACCCGGACCGCAACGAGTTCGAGGCGCTATTGGCTGGTGATTTGCGCGTGCAGTCATTGTTGACGCGAGTGCCGCAACTCGCACCGCTCGGCGCTCACTTCGACGGTCGCAGCGATTTCAAAGTGCGGGTGGCGATTGGACGCGCACGAGCAGACTCCACGCGCTCACAGCGCCTCGATGTCGAGTCGACGCTACGCGGAGTCGCCTTGACCTTGCCCGCGCCGCTCACCAAGGCGCCTGCGGCTGCGCTGCCGATCGCCGTCAGCGTGGACTTGCCGTTCGAGCAAGGCGAAGTCCGCATCGATCTCGGCGACAGACTGCGTGCGCGCGCACGCGCTGGCGACGCCACGCGGCCGTTTACCGCGCACTTCGCGCTGGGTGCAGCCGGGTTACCGGATATGCCGGACAGCGGAATCCGCGTCAGCGGACGCACCGCCGAGGTGGATGTACTGGGCTGGACGGGGCTCGTGCGCGAACTCGATCGGCATCTCGACGCGCTCGCAATATCGCCGCCAAGTCCCACGATCCCAAATGCCCGCGCGACGAGCGCGACTACTGACGCGACCCCACCTGTTCGAGGGAATGACGACGCGGTTGCCGGGACTGAGCAGCCCGCCACCGTTCCGAGTTTGCCTGCGCAACCCACACCCGCGCCATCGCCGCCGGGCCTCAAAACATGGACGGCCGCGCAACGTTTCGCGGGTCTCGATCTTGCAGCGGACATGTGGCTGCTTGGCGGCCGCAATTTCGGCGCGCTGACGGTCAAGGGCGACGTACTGGACGAGTCGCTGCGCTTCAGCGTGGCGGGCGCGGGCGCGCAGGGTGAGGTGCGACTCTCCGTGGGCGCGCAACCACCGGCGCAGACTCAAACCCTGAGTGTGCTGTTCAAACGGTTGCATGTGCCGGAATCGAAGACGACTTCCAAAGAACCGCGACCAGCATCGACCATCGATCCAGCCAGGCTGCCGACGCTGCTGGTGGACATCGCCGACTTCCGATTGGGGCGCGCGCAATTCGGAAAAATCAGTCTGCGCGCGCGGCCGCTCGCGCGCGGCGTGCGCGTCGAATCGTTGACCGCGAAGAGTTCCCGCCTGACGCTCGACGCGCAAGGGGAATGGTTGCGCGACGCCGAGGGCGAACGCTCGCAGGTACTCGCCGAATTTCGTTCCCCGGATATGGGCGCGCTGCTCACGGCGCTGGGTTTTGATGGCGTCGTCGCGGGCGGCGCCACGCGCGTGGAATTGAACGGACACTGGCGCGGCGCGCCGATGGATTTCGCCTTGGCGAAGCTCGAAGGCAAGCTCGCGATCGCGGTCGGAGCGGGCCGGATTCTCGACGTCGAACCCGGCGCCGGCCGTGTGTTCGGGCTGGTCAATCTGCAAGCCATCAGACGCCGCTTGTCCCTCGACTTCAGAGATTTTTTCGAGCCCGGCATGGCTTTCGACCGCATCGACGGCGATTTCCAGATGCGCGCCGGCAATGCCTACACAGCCAACGTCGTGTTGCGTGCCCCCGCCGCAGAAGTGCGTGTGCGCGGACG
>JBKJND010000337.1:0-8504 GCA_046596095.1 Ahniellaceae bacterium
CGTGAAGCTCGCCTACGTTGACCAGAGCCGCGATGCGCTGACCGGCAACCACAACGTGTTCAAGGAAGTCTCCGGCGGCCTCGACATCCTAAACATCAACGGCATCGAGATCCAGTCGCGCGCTTACCTCGGCCGCTTCAACTTCAAAGGCCAGGACCAGCAGAAGCTGGTCGGTACCTTGTCGGGTGGCGAGCGCGGGCGGTTGCATTTGGCCAAGACGTTGCTGCAAGGCGGCAACGTGTTGTTGCTCGACGAGCCTTCAAACGATCTCGACGTGGAAACGTTGCGAGCGCTCGAGGATGCGCTGCTCGAGTTTCCCGGTTGCGTGATGGTGATTTCGCACGATCGCTGGTTCCTCGACCGCATCGCGACGCACATCCTCTCGTTCGAGGGCGACTCGCATGTCGAGTTTTTCCAGGGCAACTACAAGGAATACGAGGAGGACAAGCGTCGCCGCCTCGGCGAGGAAGGCGCCAAGCCGCATCGCCTGCGCTTCAAAGCCTTGAAGTGATAGGTGCGCCGCGCTTGATTCCTTCTCTCTTCGGGAGAAGGTGGCGCGTAGCGCCGGATGAGGGGCCGAGCTTGCGGAGGCGCAATGCGGTGCGGTGCTTTAGCGCAGCTTCGGCCCCTCACCCCTACCCCTCTCCCGAAGGAAGAGGGGTTCGAGATGAGTGACCCTCTCCCGGGGGGAGAGGGGCTTGAAGGGATGAACTTCGCGCTGGCGCTCAAACAACGCTGGCGCGAGGCCAACTCGCTGGTTTGCGTTGGGCTCGATCCGGAGCCTTCGAAGTTTCCGGCGCAGTTCGCGCAGAACGACGATGCGGTGTTCGCGTTCTGCCGCGACATCGTGGACGCCACCGCTGAGTTCGCTTGTGCATTCAAGCCGCAGATCGCGCACTTCGCAGCGCTAGGCGCCGAAGACGCGCTGCAGCGATTGATCGCGCATATGCACGCCGCGCACCCCACGATCCCGGTCGTCCTCGACGCCAAGCGCGGCGACATCGGCAGCACCGCACAGAACTACGCAAGCGAAGCGTTCGACCGCTATCGCGCCGATGCGGTGACGGTGAATCCCTGGCTCGGCCGCGACTCGGTGCAGCCGTTCCTCGATCGCGCCGGCAAGGGCGTGGTGATTCTCTGTCGCACATCGAACCCGGGAGCCCGCGACCTCCAGGATCTCGTTGTTGCGCGTCCGCGCGGTTCGCCTCGGCCGCTTTACCAACACGTTGCCGAAATGGTCGCCAGCGAATGGAATGACGGCGGTCAGTGCGCACTTGTCGTGGGCGCGACCTGGCCTGCGGAGCTTGCCGAAGTTCGCGCGATTGTCGGCGACATGCCGCTCCTGGTGCCGGGCGTCGGTGCGCAAGGCGGCAATGTCGAAGCCATCGTGCGCAACGGGGCCAACGCAAACCGGAACGGCCTCATCGTCAGCTCCTCGCGCGCTGTGCTGTACGCGTCGAGTGGCGCGGACTACGCAGACGCGGCGCGCACCGCTGCCCGCACCTTGTGCGAAAAGATTAACCGTTACCGTTGAGAGCGGAGCACGGCGCGAGGCGCCGCATAGGCGCAATGGGCCCAGATCGCGAGGAACGCGATCGCGCGCTTGAACAGACTTGCGCTGCGACCTTCGAACTTGCGGAAATAGCGCCACATGCCACGATGTTTGTGCCACTCGACGAACCACGGGCGCGTGCGGCTCGACACGCCCCGCACATGCACAACGCGCACATCGTTCGCGACCCAGACGCCGTGACCGGCATCGCGAACGCGCCGACAGAGGTCAAGGTCTTCGGCGTGCAACCAGTAGTCTTCGTCGAAGCCTCCGAGCGATTCGAACAGCGCGCGCGACATCAGCATCAACGCGCCCGAAATCGCATCCACCGCTTGCACGGCCAGGGCATCGTCGATCGAAGCCGCCACACTCGTCCGTCGTCCGGCGCCAGCCAACATGCGCGCCAGCGTCGGTTCGCAGCGTCTGGCGGACGCATCGCGGACGCCGTCGACATCGACCAGATCCGCCCCGATGATTCCGACGCGCGCAGACGCAGGCTCAGGCACATCCAGATACTCACGCATTCGCGCCAACGATTGCGGCTCCACCCAGCAATCGGGATTGACGAACGCAAGCCACGGGGACTCGCAACGCCGCGCGGCCTGGTTACAGGCCGCGCCGAAACCCGAGTTCGCGCTGTTCTCCAGAATTACGACGCGAGGGTCGGCCTCTGCGTGCACTTGCGCGATCGCCGCACTGCCATCATCCGACGCATTGTCGACCACCACGATTTCGCCGACGTCCCGCGCGGCGCGCAGGCGGATCAGGCACTCGTCGAGTGTCGACGCGCTGCGATACGACACAACGATCGCGGCGATCGCATCCGCGGACACCGCTACGGTCACCGTTGCCACAACCGCTACCGTTGCCACCATGGCAATGGCCGCGCTGCAGGCGGTGCGCCTGCGAGCGTAGCCCTGAGCCGCGCGCACTCCGACTCCAGTTCGGCGATGCGCGCATCGCGCTCCACCAGAGCATGTCCGGTGGCAATGATATGCGCGACTTCGCGGTTGTAATGCGCGTACACCGATTCCGCGCGATCGCCGAACAGGTGCAGATCCGGCAACGCCAACGCATCGATCGCAGCCTCGTCGTGAGCGCAGGCCGCGACGTAGTACATCGGCGCGTAGCCGAGACCCGCACTCGGCATCGCATCGCCCGCATCCATCGTGCTCGCGGCAAAACGGGCGTGGCCCCCTTGAAGCCGCCACAGCGTGCCCTGGAACAGCAATTTCTGCGCAAACAGCCGATGCACCGGAAATTGGGCGCCCAGCAGCGCTTCAAACTCGCCGCGATACAGCTCACGCACATGGAACGGATTGGCGTGCCCGGCCGCATCGCTGTATTGCGCCTTGTCCGGCGATGACACGAGCAATACGCCACCCGGCGCGAGCAGTCGCTTGAAGCCCGCGAGCATGCGTTCCTGGGCCTCGACATGTTCGAGCGTTTCGAAACTCGCGATCAGGTCGAACGACGCATCCGGCAGCGCGTCGAGCGCAGTCGCGTCGTGCGTTTCGAAGCGAAGGTTGGGAATTTCCGGGTAACGCGCGCGCGCGTGGGCCACCGTCGTTTCGCTGATGTCGACCCCGACCACCGACGCTGCCGTTGCGGCGAGCAGCGCAGATCCGTAGCCTTCGCCGCAGGCCGCATCGAGCACGCGGCGACCGCGCGCGGCCTGCCATGCGAACGCGTAGCGATGAAAGTGCTCGTACCAGATCTCGCGCACGCACTCGGGCGTGAATCGCTCGCCGGTAAACTCAAGGGCTTCGGTCATGCAGCCTCGCTGTGTGGCGCCGCAGCCAGATTCAGCTGCTGCGCGATACGCGCGCGCATCGGGGCCAGCGGATCGCTCGTTATGAATTCGGCGACGAGTCGCGAATAGTCCGGATACCGGGCCTCCAGTCGCCCCTGATTGAGTCCACCCGGCGCAAGATTTTCCCCACCGAAGCTCGCGTGGCCAACGTGCGCGACATACGCGTCGTCGCACAGCACGTTGCGCCAACCGTGACGCGCGGCGCGGCGGCAAAAATCGTTTTCCTCACCGTAACCTCGTCCAAAAGTCGCAGCGTCGAAACTGCCCAAAGCATCGAGCGCTGTGCGCCTCATGAACATGCAAAAACCGACGCCCGTCGGCAGCTCGGGATAGGTGCGGCTCGCAGCCGCCGCGACGGCGGCGCCCACGCGATCGATATCGATCGGCACCGGATTGGCTCGACAGAATTCGGGCATCGAGCAGATCTCGGCATTATTCGACCAGGGCGTGGCCGTCGCGATCAACGGATCGGACGCAGCGCATCGCTCCAGCGCTTCGAGCCATCCGGATGTTGTCACGGTGTCGCTGTTGAGCAGCACCACATCGCCGGTGACCGCACCCATCGCGCGATTCACGGTGACGACGAAGCCAAGGTTGCGGGAATTGCGCGCGACCGCAACCGAAAAAGTCGCCGCTCTCACAAATCCATCGATCAGCGGCGCGACTGCGGGATCGGGTGAAGCGTCATCGACAAGTTCAACCCGCGCCTGCTCGGGCAAAGTCCGCAACAGGCTCGCAAAACACGCGGGCAATACCCCGGCACCGTTGTACACCGGCAAGATCACGGTCGGCCACGGTTGTGGGCGAGGGCTCATTCGCCGATCAGCCACTGGTGTTCGAGACGAACGATGCCGAGTTCGCGCGAGACACCGCGCACCGAGAAACCCCGCTCGACCGTATCGAACAACCGCAACTCCTCCGAATCCATCGCGTGCGCACGCGCGAGATATCCACCCGGCAACAAGGGCAGCGCGTCGAATCGAACCAGAAAGCGCCAGAGGCCCGCATCGATCTGTTGCGGTTTTGCGTTCGCCATGGCGCTGGTGAGGCCATACACCGGCGTGCCGTCGGCTCGCACGATGCCGATCGCGACGCCCGGCGTGCGGCCATCGCGCGAGCGCACGTCGATGCGCATTTCCAGCCGATTGTCGGCATCGAGCGCGAGTGCGGTCTGGTGGACGACACCATTGAGCGCGAGCTCCGCCACTTCGAATTCCTGGCCCGAGCGCGTGACTGTCGCCGCCTCCTCCTGGGCGGCGATGCGCCGCTCCTGGAACGCCAGGTACTGTTGCGTGATCTCATGCACTTCGCCGTAACCGCGCTGGCGTCCGTGATCGAGCCACAGTGCGCTGCTGCAGAGCTTCTGCACATGAAACATGCTGTGCGACACCAGCATAAGCGTGCCGCCGCCCGAGAGATATTCCTCTATCCAGCGAATGCACTTGCGCTGGAACGCCTCGTCGCCCACTGCCAGCACCTCATCGGTGATGAGCAATTGCGGTCGCCGCGCCGCCACCAGAGCAAAACCCAATCGCACCACCATGCCGCTCGAGTAGTGTTTGACCGGTTCGTCGATGTAGCGACCGATATCGGCAAAGTCGACGATCTCGTCCATCTTTGCGGCCAGCGCACGCGCGCTGAAGCCCATCAGCGTGCCGGCCATTTCGATGTTGCTGCGTCCGCTGAGCTGAGGATTGAACCCGGCGCCAAGTTCAAGCAAGGCGCCGAGCGAAGCGCGCACGTCGATCGACCCGCGCGTGGGGGCGAGAACGCCGCTCAGGATCTTGAGCAAAGTCGACTTGCCGGCGCCGTTTTCGCCGATGACGCCGAGCGACTCGCCGGGCCGGATCTCGATCGACACGCCATCGAGCACGGTGATCGGATCGCAATGCGGTGCGTTGCGCAGCAATCGCGCCATCGCACGCAAGCGGTCGGCAGGACGCACAACTTGCGGATAATCCTTGCCGATGTTGTCGACCCGCACGAGCGGCGCGGAGCTTGAGACCGCACTCACAGGAAATCCTCGAAGTGCTTCGAGAGCCGCTGGAAAACGAACCAGCCGAGCACGAGTGCTGCTGGCGGAAACCACAGCAGCGCCCACCATCCGAATCCGGGTTCACCCGCGCCAAACAGGCTCCAGCGAAACGCTTCGACGAAGGCCGTCATCGGATTGGCGTCGAGCACCGGCCGCAGCCTTTCAGGCAACATCTCGCGCGGGTAAAAAATCGGTGTCAGAAAAAATCCCACCGTGAGCAGCTGTCCGATGATCTGCGCAAGGTCGCGCACGAATACCTGAATTGCCGCCAGCGCCAGCGCAAGTCCGGCCGCCGCAATCGCAAGCAGACATAGCAGACCCAACGCGATCGGCAATCCGCTCCATTTGAGCGGATGCCCCAGCAGCGCCAGCACCGTCAGGATCAGGACGAAGCCGAGTGCGTGCAACGCAAACGCCGCCGCCACGCGCGACAGCACGAGCACCGCGCGCGGCAGCGCGACCTTGGATAACAACGAGGCGTTGTCCTGGATCGCGGTGGTGCCTTGCGTGAGGCTTTCGGCAAACGCGGTCCACGGCCACAGCCCTACCGCGAGAAACGGCACGAATCCTAGGCCAATCGATTCCGGCAACCGTGCACGCAACACGGTGACGAACAAGAGGCTATACACACCCAGCATTATCAGCGGCTGCAATACCGCCCAGCCGACACCCGTCAGCGTTCCTTCAAAGCGCTCACGCAACGCGCGCGATGTGAAGTGGCGCAGCAGTGCAAACTCTTGCGCCGATACCGGCAAATTCCACCTCGAACAGGTTCGCCCGGAAGAGCCTCGAAGTGTAGAGGTCTCCGCGATCGAAGATCAGAAGATCATTCTTCCGGCGTCGGCGTCGGCGTCGGCGTCGGCGTCGGCGTCAGCACGGACGCGCTCTTTGCTTCGACGTCGGCGTTGCCATACCGGGTGCGCAAAGCAAGCAAACGCTCGGGATTGCCTTCGAGCGCCATGCTTAGCAGCTGATCGCTCTGATCTTTCAGGTACCGCGCACGGTGCCGGTCTTCAAGCTGGGCCGCCAGTTCGTCCCGGATTTCCTCGAGCGAAGCCTGGCGACCCGGGCTATGCGCGACCATTTCTATCAGGTGATAACCGAAGGGCGTTTCCACCACTTGCGACAACTCGTCCGGATCTGTCATGGCGAACGCTGCCTTTTCGAACGCCTCCGTCGTCTTGCCGCGGGTGACGCCGCGAATCAGGCCTCCGTTCTCTTTGGTCCCATCATCCTCTGAATACTTTCGCGCCAGTTCGTCAATCGATTCGCCCTTGAGCACCCGCTCGCGAAGCGCTGCGGTGAGCGCTCTTGCGGCTTCCGGCGAGCGGCAATCGGTCTTGATCAGAATGTGACGGACGTCCACGGAGTCGCCGACCACGAATTTTTTCGGGGTAGCAGAGTAGGACTCTTCCGCGAGCGCTTTCGCATCCATCGCCGGCGCGTGGTCGTACAAGTGCTTCCGGTAGGCGGCGGTGAGCTCGCGATCTTCAGCAAGAAGCCGCGCGGCCTTGAACTCGCGGGTCTTGTCCAGGCCGAGCTGGCGAGCCTTTGCCGCCATCTGCTCGATCAGCAACAGCTGATTGAGCATCGTGTCGATGCGCTCGGGACTGTTGATGAAGCCTGCCCGCTGTTGCTCGGGGATCTCCTGAAGCCGAGTGTCCACCTCCGCCTCCGTGATTTCCGCGCCGCCGCGACGCGCCAGCACGCTGGAACTCGCGGGGATCTCGGCAGCCCACAAGGGTGACGTCGCGACATGCAGAAAAACAAGAGCTGAAATCAAACGCAGCGCGTGCGCGCGAATTGGGCGGGTCATGGCGGTTCCAGAGAGAGTCGAGATTTACGAGAAAAACTAAGACCTTGCCATCGGCCGCGAGTTCAGCCGCGAACGTTTTGATCCGCCAGTTTCCAGCGGACCTTGAAGGTTTTGTCGGGTCAAGCGCCGGGCTGGATCATCTCGGCACTTCCACGGGCTGCGACACGCGCAGACCTGCGGAAAAATCCGAGCCCGGGATTCACCCGAACTCGGACGTTGCTATCAACCGGCTCGCGAACGCGCTGTCCGGCGCCGCAGCCAGCATCAGTTTGCAGAACCGCTTCTCGTGCTAGCGAGCCTCAAGCTGCATGCCACAGCGTGAAAACGGGTCCGAGCAGTTGTGCTCATTCGGCTGCAGACCATCCAGCGGATTGGCCGTCATCATGTTGAGGAAATACGTCTCACCATAGACCAGCGCGCAATGGGTATTGTTGGGCGCTGCGTTGATCGCGTATTGCATGCCACCCATCAACTGATCCGGAATGCCCTGGAACGTCAGGATGTTTCGACAACCCCGGTTGAATGTCGGCGGATTGTTGGGTTCGGTGACCTGCGCGGCGGTCGGCACCCGGAAATCTCCCGGGCACTTCGAGATGGTTATGTACGTGCCCGCCACCGAAGACGGAGCCAACGTGCCCTGTGCACCAAGCCAGCTCAACCGCTTCTCCAGAGGATTGAAGTCACCGATGTTGATGCCGCCATCACCGTTGTTGTCGAGTTTGGGCACTGCGGTGAACTCGAGGCTCAAGAATTCGTTACGGACCACGCCAACGTGCGCCAAGCCCTGTGTCTGGGGAAAGTCGCTGGAAGCCAATCCGCTCGATTGCAAGAGCAGCTGGGTGAATCTCGTTTGCGACGTATTCCTGTTGAAACTGGTGAGACCAGGCAGGCCCTGCTCTGCCAGACTCGGGCAGTTAGTGAACTGGCCGGGACCTGTACTGATCAATGCGGTTTCGGTGCGGCTGGATCCGGTGTCGGCAAAGCAGGTCAACGCGAAACGGTAACTTGCCTCCGGCGCGTTCAACGAAACCAAACTCCCTGCGTCGGTGCGGCCCCGATAGCCCGTCCAATTGGTGGGGCCACCGCCCGCAACCGTAACTCCGTTGATGGTGACCGTGCGTTCGCAAACTTGATATAGGCTGCTTAGCGATCCCGGCGTCGGCGCCAGATTGAACTGGCTGCCTGGCACCGGATTGCCGTCGGTGCCCAGCGGGCGATCGTAGGCCGAAGCGGTCAGCGTGAAGGCAGGCGGCGGGTTGCCGCCGCTACCTATCGGATCGGCACACTG
>JBKJND010000173.1:0-2579 GCA_046596095.1 Ahniellaceae bacterium
CTGCAAAAGAAATGCCTTGAGGGACACCTCTTCGGCAACGCCGTCGACCTGGATGGTGTTGTTGGCTGGGCTTGCCATCAGCCGACCCACACGCGTGCGTTGCGGAAAATGCGCAGCCACGGAGAATCCTCCGTCCACTCGCGCGGTCGCCAGGACAACTGCGCGGTGCGAAACACGCGCTCGGGATGGGGCATGAGGATCGTCACCCGCCCATCGTCGTTGCAAAAGCCCGTCGCGCCAAGCGTTGATCCATTCGGGTTGGCCGGATAGCGTTCGGTCGCGGCCCCTTTGTGATCGACGTAGCGCAGGCACGTCTGCGCAAGCGCGGCTGCCTCGGCGCTCGCAAACTCGGCGCGGCCTTCACCATGCGCGACCGCGACTGGCAGGCGCGAACCGGCCATGCCGCGCAGCAGGATCGAAGGGGAATCAAGTACTTCGAGCAAGGACAGTCGCGCCTCGAACTGCTCGGAGCGGTTGCGCAGGAAGCGCGGCCAGTGCGTCGCGCCGGGTACCAGATCGCCCAGCGCCGCGAACATCTGGCAGCCGTTGCAAACGCCGAGCGCAAACGTGCCGGGGTCGGCGAAGAATGCGGCGAATTGCGCCGAGATCCGCGGTTGTTCGCGAATCGCGGTGGCCCAGCCGCGGCCAGCGCCGAGCACGTCGCCCCACGAAAATCCGCCGCACGCCGCGAGTCCCACGAAACCCTTGAGCGTTCGGCGACCCGTGGCAAGATCGCTCATGTGCACGTCGTGGGCGTCGAAGCCGGCACGCATGAACGCGGCAGCCATCTCGATCTGACCGTTGACGCCCTGCTCGCGCAGGATCGCGATTCTTGGCTTGGCGCCGCGCGCGATGAAGCGCGCCGCGATGTCTTCGCGCGGATCGAAAGTCACCAGGGCGTTGAGACCTGGATCGTTGGCGTCGAGCACGCTCGCGCGTTCTTCCGCCGCGCAACCGGGGTCGTCGCGAAGGTGCTGCATTGCATGGGAGGTCTCGTGCCAGGCGGCAAACAATTCGCTGCGATCGAAATCGCCGAGCACTGCCGCGCCGAGCACGTCGACGCCGCGCTCGATCCTGATTCGGTCGCCTGCGTGTATTCCGGCGAACACGCAGTGCATACCCGACAACCCGCATGCGTCGAGCGTCTGCCTCACCTTCTCCAGATCGTCATCGCGCACTTGCAGGAGTACGCCGGGTTCTTCAGCAAACAAGGTTCCGACTGGATCGCGCGCTTGTTCCTCCGGCAACCGGATATTGAGACCGGCGCGCGCCGCGAATGCCATCTCGATGGCGGCGATCGCCACCCCGCCGTCACTGATGTCGTGGAGCGCAAGCACGAGGCCCCGGCGCCTGAGATCGCGTATCGCCGCAAACAAGGCACACAGGTGTTCGGCGCGATCGAGGTCCGCGCAAGCGCCGCCATTGATGTGCATCACTTCGGCGGCGATCGAACGGCCGAGTCGTCGCTGCCCGGCACCCAAGTCGACCCACAGCAACGACGATTCACCGCAGTCGAATCGCAATTCCGGCGTCAACGCATCTCGCACATCGCCCACGCGCGCGAACGCGGTGACGACCAACGACATGGGCGACACGCACTGCGCTTCGACGCCGTCGGCAGCGGTGAACCTTGTCGCCATCGACATCGAATCCTTGCCCACTGGAATCGACACCCCCAGCGCAGGACAGAGTTCCAGACCCACGGCGCGCACCGCTTCGAAGAGCTTGAGGTCCTCGCCCGGATGCGCGACGGCTGCCATCCAGTTGGCCGAGAGCTTGATCTCGCTCAGCGTATCGATGGGCGCACCGAGCAGGTTGGTGATCGCCTCGGCCACGGCGAGTCGCGCCGCGGCCGGCGCGTCGTCAAGGGCTACCGGCGTTCGCTCGCCAATCGCCATCGCCTCGCCCGCGTAGCCTTCGAAATCAAGCAGTGTCAACGCGTGATCGGCGACCGGCACCTGCCACGGCCCGACCAGCGGGTCGCGCGCGATCAGGCCGCCGACGGTGCGATCTCCGATGGTGATGAGAAAACCCTTGTGCGCCACCGCGGGATGGCGCAACACGCGCATGAGCACCGTGATCAAGTCTGCCGAACGCAGTTCGGCACCGCTCTCGCGTTCCGCAATTGTCGGCCGCGACGCGTGGCACTCCATCGTCGGCGTATTGCCAAACAGCAGGTCCATCGGCATCGACACCGGGGAAGTGCCTAGCAGCGCATCGGTGATCTCAAGCAAACCATCGCCAGTGGCATGTCCGACCACGGCGAACGGGCAACGCTCGCGCTCGCACAGCGCCGCGAAGCGCTCGATGTCCGCCGGCGCGATGCCGAGCACGTAGCGCTCCTGCGCCTCGTTGCACCAGAGCTGCATCGGCGACAGCGATGGGTCGTCGCTGGCGATGGCGCGCAGTTCGATCAGGCCGCCGAGACTGGAGTCGTGGAGAATCTCGGGAATCGCGTTCGAAAGTCCTCCCGCGCCAACATCGTGAATGCTCGCGATCGGATTGGCTTCACCTTGCGCTATGCAGCGATCTATCACTTCCTGGCAACGCCGCTGCATTTCCGGGTTGTCGCGCTGGAC
>JBKJND010000229.1:0-2890 GCA_046596095.1 Ahniellaceae bacterium
CGCTGAACCACAATACGGCGGAGTGAATTGGCCGGGCCTATTGGGGCTCTATTGCACTTGCCTGCCGAGCCGGAAGGGAGTGAGGCCGCAAATACTGTGTCCGGCTCTGCGTACGCATGTCCGCAAGCTTGTTGCGACAACCCCTTCGAACATTTCCCCAATGCGTACACGCGGTCGCAACTGCGCACTGCAATCAACAAAACCCCGCGGAGTTTTCCGCAACCAACCAGGAGCACTTCAATGTCGCAGAACAATATCAAACCGGTTTCATTCGCAATCGGCGCCGCCTTCATCGGCTCGCTCGCGATCGCTTCAACTGGCTTCGCCATGGCCGACCTCGGTGCCGGCTATCAGCTTGCCAACGCTTCCATCGCCTCGATCGGTGAAGGCAAGTGCGGCGAAGGCAAGTGCGGAATGGACAAGATGGACGCGAACAAGGACGGCAAGGTCAGCATGGCGGAGCACGACACGCATTGGCGCAACCAGTTCATGGCGACCGATACCAACAAGGACGGCATGGTGAACAAGGCAGAAATGGACGCGGCGATGAAGTCCATGGAAGGCAAGTGTGGACACGACAAGAAGGCGATGGAAGGCAAGTGCGGCCACGACAAGAAGGCGATGGAAGGCAAGTGCGGCGAAGCCAAGGCTGCCGAAGGCAAAGCTGCGGAAGGCAAAGCTGCGGAAGGCAAGTGTGGCGAGGGCAAGTGCGGCGGCGAAAAGAAGTAATCGTCCCGACACTCGCAACACTCGCATGACTTCCACCCGTCAGCTTGCTGCTGATGCCGTTGGACTGGGACTGCGGCGGGCCTTGCTCGGTCCGCTGCAGTCGGCCGAAGCCGACACGATCGATTTTCTGGAATGCGCACCGGAAAACTGGATTGGCGTGGGCGGGCGGTGTGGCGAAAGCTTCAACGCGCTGCTGCAACGCTTCCCGCTCGTGTGTCACGGGCTGTCCTTGTCGCTCGGTGGCGTGGTTCCTTTCGATCAGACCTACCTCGCGCGCTTGCGCCGCTTTCTCGACACGCAGCAGGTGCGCCTCTACAGCGAACACCTGAGCTATTGCGCGGACGACGGCCAGCTCTACGATCTGATGCCGCTGCC
The DNA here is from genome assembly GCA_046596095.1 of Ahniellaceae bacterium. Classification (GTDB taxonomy): domain Bacteria; phylum Pseudomonadota; class Gammaproteobacteria; order Xanthomonadales; family Ahniellaceae; genus JBBQNY01. The sequence goes on from JBKJND010000229.1 coordinate 1,105, forward strand.
TTTCACGGAGCCCTGCGTGCGGCATGTGGTAGCGCGCATCGACGAGGTGCAGCAGGCACTGGGACGGCGCATGGCGATCGAGAACGTCTCCTACTACGCAGCGCCGTACCAGGTGCTCGCGGAAACCGATTTCATCAACGAGGTGCTGGCGCGCAGCGATTGCGACCTGCTGCTCGACGTCAACAACATCGTCGTCAACAGCGTCAATCACCGCTACGACCCGCTTGAATTCCTGCACGCGCTACCCGCCGAGCGCGTCGCTTACATGCATGTCGCGGGGCACTTCGACGAAGCGGACGATCTCAAGGTCGATACGCACGGTGCGCCGGTCAAGCGACAGGTGTGGGACTTGCTTGAGGCCGCCTACGCACACTGCGGTCCGCGCCCGACGCTGCTCGAACGCGATTTCAATTTTCCAGCGATGGGCGAGCTGCTCGCAGAAATGGCGGAGATTCGTACGCGCCTTGCAGGTGCTTCAGCACCGGTGCCGCGCCTGATCGCTGTCAGCGCATGATTGCTGCCATCGAACCGTCGGAAGCCAACACCCTCCGCGACCAACAATTTTCTTTTGCTGCGCATCTGCGCGATCCGGCATCGGCGGCCGCTCCCGAAGGGATCGAGGACCGTCGCCTCGCGATCTATCGCGACCTTTTCTACAACAGCCTCGAAGGACTGCTGGCCGCAAACTTTCCGGTCCTCCGGCGCCTTTTCGGTGATGCGCTCTGGCACCTGACGGTGCGCGCGTTTTATCGCGATTTTCGCTGCCAGACACCGCTGTTCCCGGAGATCGGGCGCGAGTTCATGCAATATCTCGAAGCGCGCCTCGCCGACGGCGCGCACGAAGTATCGCTTCCGCCGTGGTCGCTCGAACTCGCGCACTACGAGTGGGTTGAACTCGCACTCGACATCGCCGAGCTGCCGGAACTGCCGAGCTGCGACGCGAGCGGCGACCTTCTCGCTGGCGCCCCACTGCGCAATCCACTGGCGTGGCCGTTGGCCTATCGGTGGCCCGTGCATGCGTTGGGAGGCGACGCATCGCTCGACGCCGCACCCGCGCAGCCGACGCTGCTGCTGGTGCTGCGAGGCGACGACGGCAAGGTCCACTTCAAGTCATTGAGTGGCGCCACGTTCCGCTTGCTGCAACGCATCGATGCGGACGCGCAGGCGACCGGCCGCGCGCATCTCGAAGCGCTGGCCGCCGAAGCTGGCGCAGGCGACATCGAAACTTTCGTGCTGGAAGGCGCGCACATGCTCGGGGCACTGCGCGACACCGGCGCATTGCTCGGCACACGAATTGCGTAACTGGGATATCCGATGACGGCTTCGCATTTGATCGAGCGATGGCATGCCCTGACCGAACGGCTCGCTGGCGTCGGTGCCTGGATCGCACCACTGGGACTGCGCGCCATTCTTGCCTGGGAGTTTTTTGAGGCGGGCCGCGAGAAACTGCGCGGCGAGAACTGGTTCGCTTCAATCCAGACCGAGTTTCCGTTCCCGTTCAACGTGGTGCCGGTGGAACTGAGCTGGACCATGGCGACGTGGTCGGAGCTCGTCCTCAGCATCATGTTGCTGATCGGTTTTGGTACGCGCCTTGCGGCGTTTGGTTTGTTCGTGCTGACCGTCGTCGCGATCGCGGCCGTGCACTGGCCTCAAGACTGGATGGGATTCTCGCAGCTGCTGCGAGGCTACGCTATCAGCGACATGGGCAACGGCAACTACAAACTGCCCGTGATCTACCTCGCAATGTTGCTGCCCCTCATTTTTCTTGGCGCGGGCAAGTTCAGCC
>JBKJND010000109.1:0-9298 GCA_046596095.1 Ahniellaceae bacterium
GCGCAACCGCAAAGCAGGAAGTGGAGCATCTGCTACAGCAGCTGCCCGACGATGCCACGCTCGAAGACATTCAATATCACGTCTACGTGCTGGAAAAAATCAAGCGCGGCCGCGACGACATTGCAGCAGGCCGCAGCTACACCACCGAAGAGGCACGCCAGCGCCTGGGTCGATGGCTGCAACCCTGATTTGGTCCCACGAGGCTCGATGACATCGACGCCATTGCGCAGTTCATCAGCCGCGACTCGCCGTATCACGCTCAGCGCGTGGTCGATGCGCTATTCGAACTAAGCGACGATGTAGCGCAGCCGCCGCTGATTGGGCGCATCGTGCCTGAGCTTGAAAACCCGCGCCTGCGCGAGCGGTTTCTTTACAGCTACCGCGTGCTGTACGAAATCAACACGCAGCCAATCGAGATCATTGCCATCATCCACGGACGACGGTTGCTGGAATCGATCAGCCAGCGCTTCGAATGAGTCCGTCGAGCGGCGCACAAGCCGAGAAATACGGAGCTGGCGGCGACGTGACGGAAAGTGCGGAAAGAAAGGAAAAACGGTACCAGGTCCACTTATTTGGTGGAGTTGTCCGCGCGGCGCGGCGCGGTCGGTGGGCGGGGCGGACGTTGCAGAATCGGTTGACGCGCGCTTCGACGCGGGCGCGGAAGCTGTCGGCCGTTACTGCCGTTACGGGAATCGGGGCGTAGAATCGTTGCCACATTCCCGCAGTGCCACAGTCTCCCTGGCTGACAAGTACCCGATGGACGCCATTCCAGCACCCAGTATTCGCGACAAACTCCACGCCCTCGCCGATGTTTTGCCGCCCGACGCAACGTGGGAAGACGTGCGCGAGGAAATCGCGTTCTGGCAATCGGTCGAACGCGGCCTCGCTGATGCCAAGGCTGGTCGCCTGATTCCCCACGCCGAGGTGCGCAAGCGCTTTGGTCTGGTGGGATGAGGATCGACTGAACACCCGGAGCGCTGAGCGAACTGGCGGCGATCCAAGCGTACATCGCGCAGAATTCCCCACTCGCCGCCAAGGCGATGGTGGGGCGACTGATCGAGCGTTGCGAACAACTGGCCGTGGCTCCGCGCAGCGCGCCGAGATTGCCGCGCTACGAGCGCGAAGATTTGCGCATGCTGTACGAGCTTCCCTATCGCATCGTCTATCAGATCCATGCGGATCGGATCGAGATCATCACGCTGTGGCACTACCGGCAGAACAAGCCGCGCGACATTCCCGCGATGTAACACTAATCGGCTTGGCACTGTGCGCTCAAGTCAACCGGTGAATCGCAGCGGCAACGTGTGGGGCGGTCGAGAAGAGCGTTGATACCGCGATACCGCGATACTGCAGCACTGTCATTGCGCTTGACTGAAGTGCGATTCGGTTTATCCGCAGAGAGTATTCGCCAGATGCGCTGGATCGTCATCACGTGTGCGCTCGTGTCGCTGCAGGCGCTTGGCGCGGCGATCGATCCGCCGAGCGTGTTTCTGTTCAAGGCCTCGCACACCCTGGTGGCTGGCGAAGTTGTGCGCACGACCGCCGCGGGAACGCTTGAGTTGCGGGTGCGCGAATCCCTGCACGGCACCGTTCCGGGCGCTCAACCCCTGACGGTGCAGACCTCGCCCGCGTGGCTTGCGGGATTCGAATCCGGGCAATCGGTGTTGGTCGGATACACACGGTACCGCCGCAGCGCGACGCGTCCACGCACACTCGAATTGCGGCCCGATGGTCCCGTCGTGCTGGTCGGCGCTGGACTTGAGCCTGCGTTGTTTCGCGACGCCCCGACGCTGCGAGCGCTACTCGCGCGTGGGCGCGATGTGGCGCTCGTGGGCAGCCGCGCGTATCTTGATGAAGTCATGGCTGGCCTGCGCTCAAAGGATGGGCAGCTCCAGAACTACTGTGCGGCCGAGCTGGCCCTGCGGGAACCTCTGCAGGTCTTGTTGACAGCGGCCGATCACGTTCTGCTCGCCCGATTCGTTGGCAATGCGGCAGCACATCCTTCAGCGCGCGCAATGTTGCTCGGCACGGCTGCAGCACACCCGAAACGATTTGGTACGCGCTGGCCGCAGCAAGCGGCACTCGGCGTCGTGGCCCGGACCGATATCGGTCCGGGCGATGCGCGGCTCAGTACGTTGCCGAATCTGGTGCGCGTCGCTTTCGACGTTCTGGAGCGTGCTGATCGCAAGATTGACCTCGCCGACGCCGAACGCTGGTTGGCGAGTTCACACACGGGTCTCGTCGAAGCGGCGTTGCTGGCGATTCGTCGTAGCGCGCCGGAACGCGAGCGCGAAGCCGCCATGCGCGCACTCGCGAATGATCAAGTGCAACCCGCGGCCCGCGAATTTTTGCGCGATCATCTGCGGCGGCTCGACATCATGCAGGACTCGATGAAGCGCGAGCGCGCGGATGATCCTCACCGATGACGTCGAACTCGGCGAATATGATCCCCGCTCCCCGGTCAGTTGCTGCGTGATGACTGGCTCATGGCACGACTAACCTTGCGTTGCGATCGTGCGTCGCAACAAGCGTATGATTCCTTACTTCAATGTAAGGAATAGCGCATGACCACTGCGACGCTGACGACCAAGGGCCAGATCACCATTCCCGCCGAAGTACGCAGGGCACTGGACGTGGACGCCGGAGATCGCGTGGAGTTCGTCCAGATCGCGAACGGCCGCTTCGAGCTGATCGCCGCATCGCGGCCGATTACCGCACTCAAGGGCATGTTCGGGAAACCGGCCAGGCGAGTTTCAATCGATGAGATGAATGCGGCCATCGCGGCGGCCGGGTCCAGGGCGAGGTCTCGATGATTGGACTGGATACCAACGTCCTCGTGCGATACATCGTTCAGGACGATTCAAGGCAGTCGCCGAAGTCGACCGCGCTGCTGGAATCGCTGACGCTCGAAGCGCCCGGATTCGTTGCTCTGGTGGCCGTGGTCGAACTCTACTGGGTCCTCTCGGATTGCTATTCGCTTTCGCGCGAGCAAGTTGCGCAGGCCATTGCGGGGCTGCTGCAGACGCGGGAAATCGTGGTGGATCGCGCCGAGCGTGTGGCGCACGCGCTGCGCACCTTCAGATCGGGCGGCGGCGATTTCGTCGATTGCCTGATCGCGCTCGAGGGACTTGCCGCGGGTTGCGACCGCGTTTTGACCTTCGACAAGCGTGCCGCCAAGGTCGCGGGCATGACACTGATCGGGTGAGCACTGGGGACGACAGAACCAACGGTTGCGGCGCGCCCGACTTGGCGGAGAGAAAGGTGCGTCGATGATCCGCCTGACTCCGAGCATCAGAAGCCGACTCGCGGCAGCGATTTTACTGATGGCAGGAAGCGGATTGCGCGCGGCGGAAGCGGCGGCGCCGATCACGCCAGCGCAACGGGATCAATCCGCGCCGCAGGTGTTGCGGTCGGTACGCGTGGATGAGTCGCGGCCGATGCGCGACATCGTGCGGGAGAGGGCGGCGACGCCGATCGAACGCAGTGCCTCGTTCCGCGTGGTGCCCAATATTTTTCCGGAGACACCGCTGGACGAAGTCTCGCTAGCGGCGCGCGTCGCCGCGCGGCTCGGCGTGCAACGCGCACCAACCGGCACGCCCGCGCCAGCCACGATTGTGTCGTTCGACGGCGCTGCAGGAATCGACTCGGGCGACTTCATTCCGCCCGACACCAACGGCGACGCGAGTCCCGCGCACTTCATCCAGTGGGTGAATATCCGCTGGTCGATCTACAACAAGATCACGGGCGCGCGCATTGCCGGACCGACCGACGGCAACGCGTTCTGGTCGGGATTCGGCGGGCCCTGCGAGAGCCGCAACGACGGCGATCCCATCGCGCTCTGGGACGATCGCGCGCAGCGCTGGATCATGTCGCAGTTCCTGGTCGAAGCGCCGTTTGCGCAGTGCTTCGCGATTTCGACGACCGCCGATCCGCTGGGCACGTACCATCGTTACGAATTCGCGTTGCCGATCCTCGGCGACTACCCGCACCTTGGCGTGTGGACGGACGCCGAGGCGTCGCAGAACGCGTACCTGCTGGTGACGCACGATTTCATCGGCAGCGGATTCGAGGGTTCGTCGTACATCGCACTCGAGCGCGACCGCATGCTTGCAGGTCAGCCTGCGCGGATGATCCGCTTTGCCGGATTCGAGACGGCGTTCGGCGCGTTGCCCGTGCACCTCGAAGGGCCCGAACACGCGCCGGCGGGTGCCTGCCCTGTGTTCCTGCACTTCGATGCGTCGAGCAGCGCCTACCTTGCCTGGGACTTGTGCGTGCGTTGGGACGAACCCGCGCTCAGCACGGTGTCGGCGCGGCCGCGGCAGCTCGCTGCGCGCGTTCCGTTTGTCGCCAACCTGACCGAAGTCGCGCAGCCAGGCGCGGGCGCGACATTGTCGACGTTTGGCCGTCACCTCATGTATCGCGCGACGGGGCGCGCGTTTGCGCGCCACGCGCCCACGCCGATGTCGGTGGTCGTCAATCACTACGTCGAGGGCGCCAACGACAACGGCGGCATCAAGTGGGCGACTTTCAATTTCAGTGGCGACATGGTGTCGGCCGACGCATTGTTCGCGAACGGCTTCGAGCCGCAGATCGGGCGCGCGATGAACAAGGCGATCAAGGACGAAGGCACCTACGCGCCTGATGCCAGCTCGCGCTGGCTCGGCGCCATCGCCATCGATCGCAGCGGCAATATCGGTCTCGGTTATTCGGTGGGCAGCGCGTCGATGTCGCCGGAGCTGCGCATCACCGGGCGCGAGGCCAGCGATGCACCGGGCACGTTGCGCGATGAGCAGCAATGTTCACCGACCGGCACCGGCAGTCAGCTCGACACCAGCGGACGCTGGGGCGACTACGCGTCGATGAGCGTTGATCCGAGCGACGAATGCACATTCTGGTTCACCAGCGAGTACTACGCGGTCACCTCCGCTCGCGACTGGAACACGCGCATCTGTTCGTTCAAGTTTCCGGGCTGCGGTCTGCCGACTTTTGATTTGATTGCCGAGTCGCCGACGCGCCTTGAGGTTTGCGGATCGCCGACGCCGCTTGATCCGACGGTTGCGCTACGCATCGGTGTGCTGGATGGTTTCACGGCACCCGTCACGTTGTCTGCGAGCGGGCACCCGGCCGGCGTCACGCCGCAGTTTTCGCCAACCATTGTCAATCCCACACCGGGCACGGGCAGGCTGACGCTCGCGGGCGCGAGCGCACTCGCGTCGGGCGAGTACGGCTTGACCGTCACCGCCACGTCGGGCGCCGCCGTGCGCACGTTGCCGATAAGTTTCGGAGTGTCGGCGTCGGCCGCCGCCGCGCCGCCGCTGCTGACGCCCCTCGCCAACGCGGCGGGCATCAAGATTCGGCCCACGCTCGTGTGGAGCGCGGTTGCGGGCGCGCTCGACTATCGGGTGGAAGTCGCGACTGATGCGAATTTCAGCGACGTCGTCGCGAGCGCAACGCTGACGGGAACCGCGTGGGAGGTCAGCGTCCTGCTCCAGCCGTCCACGCAATATTTCTGGCGCGTGGTGCCCCGCAACTATTGCGGCGCGGGCGCGGTATCGCTCGTGCGTTTTTTCACGACCGGCGTGCCGGGGCAGTGCCCGGCAGGCACCACCGCGAGCGTTGTCTTTGAAGACACGTTCGAAAATGGCACGAACGGCTGGCTGGTTGAAACGATGGGCCTCTATCCGTGGCTGTTGCAAACGGCGCCACCGGACATCGGGTTGTCCACGACGGTCTGGCGCGTGGCCAACAACGCGTTGACCAGCGATCAGGGCCTCGTGTCGCCGGAATTCGCCATCCCAGCCAATTCGCAAAGCGTGATTCTGTCGTTTGACGCGTATCACAGCTTCGAACTTGGTTCGGTCCCGCCCGGTTGTTGGGATGGCGCGGCGCTTGAAGCCAGATCCACTTCGATCCGGCAATGGGAGTACCAGGGGGCCCATCGCATCTTTACCAACGTCTACAACGGCAGGTTGTTGCCCGAGGCGCCGCTCGCAGGTCGCGATGTGTGGTGCCGCGTACCGACGGGCGATACCGCACAGCGCACCATTGTCGATCTGGACCGCTTCGCCGGGCAGACGATCCAGCTGCGATTCCGTGCGACCACCGACAGCAACACCGTCGCCTTGCCAACTATCAGCAACGGCCTGTCCATCGACAACCTCCGCGTCGAGGCGTGTCAGTAGCTGCGAAGGAATTGCACGTGTGCGCGCCGAGTCGAGCGCCTCGGACTAGTGAAATCAGTCCGCTGCGCCGAGACCTGCCGCAACGATCGCGTGCGCCGCCTTCGCCAGCGACTTGCGAGTCATGTCCGGCGCAACCGTGATGGGCGGATGGAATACGACTTCAGCACGCGCGCCGCGTGAGCGCAGGAATCGCCATACATGCGCGTCGGCGGGCGCCCCACCATGAAACGCATAAACATCGCGATCGCCGCCCTCGCGGAGCGCCATGCCGTCGGTTTCGAGGAGCCGGATGGTGAAGGGTTGTAGCCGAGCGGGCGCGCGCGAGGCGCCATCCTCGGACTTGGCGTGTCTGGCGTCGATCAGCACCGAAAACAGACTCGACTTGAAAGGCGCGACGTTGACGCCGGATGATGTTGTGCCCTCGGCAAACAGCACTAGCCGATGCCCGCGATATCGCGCTTTCGCAACCCGTTGCGCGACCCGCGCGGCATCGCGCGCCCGGCGACTGACGAACATCGTCTGCTGCATGCTGCCGAGGAGTTGCATGCCGGGCCACTGCGCCATCTCCACCTTGGCAATGAACGCGGCGCGCGTGCACGACCCCAGCACAAAAATATCGAAGTGCGAGACGTGGTTGCCGACGTATACGGTGCCTGGGCAGGTGTCGATCGCGCCGGTTTTCACGACCTCGATCCCGAGTGTGCGACACAACGCGCGATGCCAGAGTTGCGGCAGCACAAACGCGGCGGGGCCGCGCGTCACGGTGCGCACGACGGCTTGCGGCAAGAACAAGACGACGGTAACGAACAGCGCCACGGCTGATCGAACGATTGCCTTGATGTCGCCGACGCGGCGCCAACTCATCGCAGTTCGAGCACGCCAACCGGATCGCCAAGGCGCAAGGTTCCCGTATCCCGCGCAATGAGGTTCATGCCGAACAGCACGTCGTTGCCCGCGTCGGCGCGCCGGTAGCTGCGCAAGGTCGTCAGTGGTTCGCCACCCGGATCGCGCACGCCGCTGACAGGGTCGATCGTGGTGAACACGCAGCGCGTGCAGGTCTTGACGGCGTCGAACTCGACCGCGCCAATGCGCACGCGCCGCCAGTCGTCTTCGGCGTGCGGCGCGCAGTCCTCGATGACGATGTTCGGGCGGAACCGGGTCATCGTGATGGGCTGCACGAGCCGCGCGTTGAGTCCTTCCAGCGCGCTGCGGGAGATCACCAGCAACGGATAACCGTCCGCAAAGCTGACCTCGTCGTCCGCAGTACCGAAGGCCGGATCCACGGCGCGACGACCGGCCGAATCCATGTACACGAGGCGCACCGGACGCCCAAGGAATGCGCTTAGCCATGCGTGTGCATCTTCGTCGGCCAAAACCGCATCGACGTGGTCGTTCCAGATGCGCACGACAATACGCAGCGCGTCGGTGGGCGCCGCGACGCACAAGGGCGTGGTGTCCGGCGCAGAGAGCAACAATCCTTCACCTTGCGGCAGCGCGTGAATCAGCACGAGGCGCGCCTCGGCACGCGCGGTTACGAAACGATTGGCCGCATCAATGACCATCCAGCGTCGATCACCGATGGGACCACGCGGCATGATGTCCAACGTATCGACGTCGAGCACCGCCGCCGATTTCAAAGGATGAATGTGCAGCGACGCGACGTGCATGCGGCTACTTCAGCAGCGGCATCAGTGCCGGCCACACATGATCGCGGAGTTTCGGTTGCGCGGCGGCGTTCGGATGCAGATTGTCGGGCAGGTACGCACCGCGATCGAGCGCGATCGGCGTCAGCAGGAACGGCAGCAGCGGGATCTTGTACTGCCGCGCCAATGCAGCGTAGTTGCCCGCAAACGCCGTGGTGTACGCGCGACCGTAGTTGGGCGGCATGCGCATGCCGATCAGCAGCACCTGGGCACCGGCTCGCTGCGAGGCTTCAATCATGCGTGCGAGATTGGCGCGCGTCTGCGGCGGTGGCAGACCGCGCAGACCGTCGTTGGCACCGAGTTCGATCACCACGAGCGCGGGGCGCGAACGCGCCAGCTCCGCATCGATGCGCGCAGCGCCGCCCGCCGTCGTCTCGCCGCTCACGCTGGCGTTGACCACTCGCCAGCGCGGATGAGTCTTCGCCATGCGTGCGGCGGTGAGTGCAACCCAGCCTTGCGCGGCGTCGAGGCCGTAGGCTGCGGACAACGAGTCGCCCATCACCAGCAGGCTTGATGGCGCACGCGCGAGCGCCGGTGCAGCGGGAGCAGCCGCAAGCGTGATCGGGAGCCACAGCATCCCGATCACCAACCATTGCAGCCAGCGTCGACCGATGCCCGCATGACCAATGGGCGATTGCAAGCAGTCGCCAGAGACTGCACAACGTAGGCTCATCCTTTTCGCTCCATCCCATCGCAACGGATTCGTCATGACCCACTCAGCGGTACCGACTCGGCCGCCCGCCCTTGACGTGCGCAATCTCGGCAAGCGCGTCGCGCTCCCCGACCACGAACTGACCATCCTTGATGGCGTCGAATTTGTGGACGACAAGGGCGAGGCCGTGGCCATCGTCGGGGCATCGGGTTCCGGCAAGAGCACGCTGCTGGGATTGCTCGCCGGTCTCGATGCGCCCACTGCGGGATCGGTTGAACTCGAAGGCGAGCCGCTGTCGGCGCTCGACGAAGATGGTCGCGCGCGCGTGCGCGGCGCCAGGGTGGGCTTCGTGTTCCAGAATTTCCAGTTGTTGCCGTCGCTGACCGCGCTCGAAAACGTGATGCTGCCGCTCGAACTTCGCGGCGACGGCGACGCCACCTCGCCGGCGCGCGCGATGCTGGAAAAGGTCGGCTTGAGCGAGCGCCTCGATCACTACCCGCGTCAGCTCTCGGGCGGCGAGCAACAACGCGTGGCCCTGGCGCGAGCGTTTGTCACCCGCCCGTCGGTCCTGTTTGCGGACGAGCCGACCGGCAATCTCGACACGGTGACCGGGCACGCCATCATCGAGTTGTTGTTCGCGCTGAACCGCGATGCCGGCACGACGCTGCTGCTGGTAACGCACGACGATCAGTTGGCAGCGCGCTGCGGACGCATACTGCGGCTTGAGGGCGGTCGCCAGGTGGCCGCGTGAACGCTGCACG
>JBKJND010000289.1:0-5784 GCA_046596095.1 Ahniellaceae bacterium
ACGGTGCCGGCGACGTGCGTGCCGTGCCAGCTCGAATTGCTTGCGGCACCGCACTGGCCCGTTGTCCAGTCGCCCGGATCAGAGGGATCGGAATCGCGACCGTTGCCATCGTTGGAGACTGCGGTATCCGCAATCATGTCGTAACCGGCGATCACGTTGCCGCTGAGGTCAGGGTGACTGGTGATGCCGGTGTCGAGCACTGCGACCACCGCGCCGGTGCCGGTCGATACGTCCCACGCGGCTGGGGCATTGATACCGCCTGTGGCCTCGAAGTAGTGCCACTGCTCGGCGTAGCGCGTGTCGTTGGGTGTCAGGATCGGTTGCAGCAGTTCGTCGATCTCGATGTATTCGACGTTGGGATCGAGCGCAATCAGGCGCATGAATGACGCCGCTTCGCTCCGCGACAGGGCGCGATCGAGCTTGATGACGTCGGCCTCCACCGCAAGTCGACGCAAGTGCTTGGCGGGATGACCCGCGCGCGCCGCGGCCGCAACTAACGCCGCAGCGCCTTCCTGTTCGGAGGATCGCAACGATGAGGTCTGCTGGTACCTGACAATAAACCGGGAAATCGAGTCACGTACGTCGACTACCGAAATTGGAGCCGGCGCCGGCGCTGGGCGCGAATTGTCTTCGGTGTCGGATGATTGCGCTTGAGCGATGCTCAAGCCGAGTCCCAGCGTGATGGCCAGAACCAGCGGTTTGATGCTTGCACTACGTCGAGCTGTAACAGTCATGAAGTCCCCAATCGTTGATGGTTGATCGCCTGGAAGGCGAAGCAAGAGACATCTCCCGTGTAGCTTTGAGCCGCACCTCGCGGGCGTGAGCGTCTTGAGGACGTCCAGGCACTGGGCACACAGAAGGACTACGACGAAACGAACCGAGCAATTGCGCGTCGTCCGAACCGCGGCGACCGGCGGACATTACGCTCTGTTCACAAGGCGTCAACCCGGGCAAGCACGCACTGCGAAGCGAAGTCGGTAAGTGCTTGGTGCGTTGCACCATCTGAGATGGAGATCACAGAACGCGTCAAATGGCACTATGTGACGATTCGCGTCGGTGCACGCTGCGTCGCAGCATGAAACCCTGCCGCATTTCGTCGAAGTGGCGATACCAAACTGTGACGGAAATCACGCAAAAAGTCGTGACTTCGGCGGTGCCTCGTTGCCGACTTTCGGAGGTGCAGCAGGTGTGCGCCGGCCCGGCGTGCGACCGTTGCGGTCTACAACTGGGAGCTGAAAGGTTCCGCCAGCCGTTCTTCGACACGCTCCTTCCAGGGACGCGCCTGCCACATCTTGTAAGTCACCTGCCGCGAGCGCTTGATGTCGTCCTCGAATACCGACTGCATGCGTTGGGCAAAGCCCGCGTCGTAGATATTGAGGTTGGCTTCGTCGTTGAGACTGAAGGAGCGTGCGTCGAAGTTGGTAGAGCCCACGGAAGTCATGATGCCGTCGACGACCATCACCTTGGTGTGGAACATGGTCGGCTGAAACTCGTAAATCTCGGCTCCTGCGCGCAGCAACACGCCCCAGTTCGCGCGCGACGCGCTGCGCACGATGTCGGTGTCGATGTGTTCGCCCGGCAACACCAGACGCACGCGCACGCCTCGTCGCATCGCCAGGACCAGGGTTGCACGCGTCAGGCGATCAGGCACGAAGTACGACGCCGCGATGTCGATCTCGCGCGTGGCAGCGTTTATTGCCATGAGATACATGAGTTGCATGCTGTCGCTGCCGGAATTTGGCGAGCTCGAGAAGACCTGCGCGCGCACGGCGCCTTCGGCGCGCGGCGGAGGGAAATAGATGCTGCCCTGCAGGACCTTGCCGGTTGCCTGCAACCAGTTGTCGTTGAATACCGCCTGCATCTGACCCACCGCCGGGCCACGCAGACGAAAATGCGCGTCACGCCAGTGTTGGGGGTCCTGCGCGTTGCCGCGCCATTGATCCGCAATGCCCACACCACCAGTAAACGCAATGCGGCCATCGACGATCAGCAACTTGCGGTGTGTGCGATTGTTGATGCGACCGAGGTTGTACCAGTGCAACGGACGGTACAGGTGCACTTGCGTCCCAGCTTGCTTCATCGACTCGAGCATCGTGTCGTCCAGCGCATTGCTGCCCACGGCGTCCAGAACAATGTGGACCGCCACACCCGCGCGCGCGCGCTCCGCCAGCGCGTCGGCAAACTCGCGGCCGATCTCTTCGGACCAGTAAATGTAAGTCTCGAACGCGATGAAATGCTCGGCGCCGCGGATGGCCTCGAGCATGGCCGGAAAAATTTCGTCGCCGTTGTGCAGATAGTCCACCTGGTTGCCGTCGACGATCGGTGTACCGAAGAGCAGCGACATTTCCCGCTGGAATTGCGAGTCGTCGGTGGCGTACGTGTGCACCAGTGTGCGCTCGACCTGTTTCTCCGACACCACGAAATTGAGTCCGAGGATGACCGCAAGACCCCCGATCAAAAGGGTGAGCAGGAACAGCACGCCGTGGCGTTTGATGACGTCAAATGCACGCATGTCGGTTTGCTGTTCCTATGAGTGAAGTAACGAAGCGCCGCAACGAGTGCACATGAACCTATCGCGTCGGCAGCATACGGATTCGCAATCACGCGCGGGAGCGAGTGCGAAGTTGCCCGCGTCGCTGCGGTTTACAAGTGTTCAGCGCAGTGAACGCGCGTTGACCATGCGTCTGAATATGCACATCGCCGTGACGGGCTGCCTCGCTACTGTAAGTCCAGTCGTCCGCCCCAGCGAACTTCGCTCGTGTAGACGACCTCAGAACTTGCGCCGACTCAATCGCGCAGTTGCGCCAATTGCAATCAACTCAGCTGGAGAAAGACATGGTCAGTGAGAATCGTGATCCCATTACCGGCGCCAAGGGCGCTCATCCAATCGGGACTGGCGTCGGCGCCGCTGGCGGTGCGGCGACGGGCGCAGCGTTGGGCTCAGTGGTTGGTCCCGTCGGTACGGTAGTCGGCGCAATAGTCGGGGGCGTTGCGGGTGGGCTGGCCGGCAAGGGCGTGGCGGAAGCCATCGATCCGACGATGCAGGACAACTACTGGCGCGAGAACTACAAGAGCCGCCCCTACGTCGACGCAACCAAGTCCTACGATCACTACAACGACGCTTACCGCTACGGCTGGGAATCGCGTGGTGCGCACACCGATCGCAAGTGGGACGAGGTTGAGACCGACCTTGGTCGCAATTGGGATACTGCGAAGGGCGCGTCCACGATGGCATGGAGCGATGCGAAGCAGGCAACCCGCGATGCATGGCATGCGGTTGAGTCGCGCTTGCCGGGCGACGCGGACCGCGACGGGCGATAAGCCGCGCTCAATTCCTCTCGTCTGGAAGACACGAGACCACGACGCAGGAAATTGCGCCGTGGTCTTTTTGTTTGCGGCGCCGACGGCGCATGCAGTAAAGTCGCCAACCGCCATCGAACGCTGATCGCATGGGGCCGCAGTTGGCCCGGAGCGCAGGGCCGATGCGTGGGCTATAAACGGAGAGATGTCCGAGCGGTTGAAGGAGCACGCCTGGAAAGTGTGTATACGGCTTATCCCCGTATCGAGGGTTCGAATCCCTCTCTCTCCGCCAATCCGGGAAGGATCGATAGCGGAACTACTAGGGTGACTCCCGTCGGTTCCCCGCGACGCTGGATCGCAAACTCCGCCAGGCCCGGAAGGGAGCAACGGTAGCGGTTGATGCGGGTGCCGGGGTTCGGTAGGCGGGAGTCGCCACCATTAGTTGCGAAGTCGGCAATAGATCGCGGCGAACTCTACGCGCCGTGCCGCCGGAGGGAAGCTCTTGATGCCAGGCAACGAAGACGCCCGCTACGGCCTCCTCTGGCTACCCGCCCTCGGCGTAGGCGCCCGCTACTACGAAAAATTCGGGCACGAGCTACGCGCGTGCGGCATCGCGCTCGAGACTCTCGAATGGCGCGGCACCGGTACGCATCCCTTGCGCGCCGGCCGCCGCGTGGATTGGGGCTATCGCGAATTGTTGCTTGATGCCGCGCATGCCTTGGGTAGAGCGCAGCGCGCGAACCCGAATCGGGTCTGGCTACTGGGCGGACACAGCATGGGCGGTCAACTGGCGGCTTTGCTCGCTGCCATCGTCGGAACCGGAGAATTCGTTGCAGCCCGCCCAGTGGACGGGCTGGTGCTCGTCGCAACTGGCGTTCCGCATTGGCGCCTTTATCAGGGTCGAATGCGCTGGGGCGTGCGAGCATTTGCGGCGTTGCTACCGGCAATTACCGCGATGGTGGGTCACTTTCCGGGAACGGCGCTCCGCTTCGCAGGTCGCGAAGCACGCGGCGTTATGCGCGATTGGGCGCACTCAGCGCTGACGGGTCGCTATGCCGCGCGCGGCGTGGCGCTCGATTTGGACCGTGCGCTGCAGACGTTGCGGGTGCCGGTGTGCGCGGTTGCGCTTGCGCAGGACTGGCTCGCTCCCGTTGCATCGTTGCAGGCGCTGCTTGCGAAGCTGCCGGATTCGTCGGTGTCGCAAAAAATACTTGGCCGTGACGAATTGGAAGTTCGCGGCGATCATTTCGCCTGGCTCAAACAACCCGCTGCGATCGTCGAAACGATCGCAGCGTGGACAGCGCGAGTGCATGCGGAACGGACGACTGAGGCGGGCAGCGGTGCACCCGAGCACTCCTGACTACTACTAGCGAAGGAGGTAAGCGCGGTCGCCGCGTACCTGCACGCGATCGCCCTCACGGATGCCATTCAAGTCGTTTTGGCGTGCGATAACGGCGCGGCCATCGTCGGTGCGCACGTAAAGCTCAAAACCATCGGCATTGCGATTCTTCTCAATCTCATTGCCGATCACTCCACCCGCAACCGCTCCAGCGACGGTCGCCGCGGTGCGCCCACTGCCGTCGCCGACCTGATTGCCCGCAACGCCACCAACCACTGCGCCAATGACAGCACCGGCACCGGTTGAATCGCCACGACCGCGGAAACGCTCGATCCGCTCGACCCGACCACAGTTGTCACAACGCGTTTCCTGGTAGTCACGGCGATCGTCGTAGCGGGAGTCGTCGCCGCGTGCATCGTAGTAGCCGGAATCGGACGCACACGCGCCGAGCAGCAAGGACAAGGACGCGGCGAGCAATGCGGGGGCGGTGCGTTTCATGGCGAACTCCGAAAGTAGTCGGCCAGAAGTTAATGGGTTGCAGCTGAACGCAAATGGGCTGACTGGCGTTCAATCGTCCGTTGCTGTGGCATCAGTTCAGCCATTTTCGCCGGACAGGTGCGGCGCCAATCCCGTAAATGCCTGCACAATATCGACGTGTTCGAGCACCTGATCGCCGCGCAGGAAAACGCGCTTCAGGAGCGCGCCGGCGCAATCGGGTCGGCCTTCGCCGCAGTCGCCGAGTGCATCAGCGTGGCCCATGATCCAGCCGTTTGGGTTGTCGCGTTGCGGATAGGCGATGACGTAGTACTCGCCGGCCGCAAGATCGCCCAGTGCGTACTCATTCTGCCCGGAGGCCGTCAGTTCACAGCGGCGCTCCGCGCTGCGATTGCGATCGGTGGGAACGGCGCACACCCGCATGGGCGGCAGACTTTTCGATGGGAACGTGATGGCGCCGGTGATCGCTCCGTGCTCGCCATCGGTATCGGTGGCCTTCGCAGCGGAGCTCTCGTTCGGGAGGCGCACGCGACAGATGAGCTCGGTCACGCCGTCTTCGCGCAGGTCGAGTCGGTAGCTGCGTTCCGGAACTCCCGGCAACTTCAGCAGGTATCCGAGTTTCACGACTGGCTCGAAACGCGCGCCCACCT
>JBKJND010000467.1:0-2719 GCA_046596095.1 Ahniellaceae bacterium
TGATCCGCAACGTCGACGCGCGCAGCCGCGACTACGCGAAAATCGCCGAGCAATTCCGGCCCGGTCACGCCGATTACACCTACTGGCGCAAGTACGGCATCCGCGACCCGCGCGGCGGCGGGCGCAGTAGCGCGCGCGAGACCACCATGCGAGTGGCCGCTGGCGTGGTCGCCAGGAAATGGCTGGCGGAACGTCACCAGATCCAGGTGCGGGCGTGCGTCGCGCAGATCGGGGAGCGTCGACCAGCGAATTTCGACTGGGACGCGGTCGAACGCAATCCCTTGTTCTGGCCCGACAACGACGAGGTGAGCGAGATCGAGTCGATGCTGGATGCTTTGCGCAAATCCGGCGATTCGCTCGGCGCACGCATCGACGTCATCGCCGATGGCGTGCCGGCAGGGTGGGGCGAGCCGGTGTACGGCAAGCTCGATGCCGAGCTGGCTGCGGCGCTCATGTCGATCAATGCGGTCAAAGGCGTCGAGATTGGCGCCGGTTTCGACGCCGTGGCGCAGCGCGGCAGCGAGCATCGCGATGCGATGACGCCGCAAGGATTCCGCTCCAATCACGCTGGCGGAATTCTCGGTGGAATCAGTAGCGGTCAGCGTATCCGCTGTTCCGTGGCGTTCAAGCCCACATCCAGTTTGCGACTGCCAGTCGCGAGCGTCGACACCGAGGGCAACGCTGTCGAAGTAGTCACCACCGGGCGCCACGACCCTTGCGTGGGACTACGCGCGCCGCCGATCTGCGAGGCGATGGTGGCGCTGGTGTTGATCGATCAGGCCTTGCGTCATCGTGCGCAATGCGGTGATGTTGCACCCACGAGGCCGGACATCCCGGCAGGAGTCGAATAAGCGCATGACGCAGCAAAAGAAAGTGGCAGTGGTGGGCGCGACCGGGGCAGTCGGTGAGGCGATGCTGTCGATCCTTGCGGAGCGCAACTTCCCGGCAAGTGAGGTCGTGGCGCTGGCAAGCGAACGCTCCGCCGGCAACCGGGTCGAGTACGGCGACGCAAAAATCGTGGTGCGCGATCTCGCCACCTTCGATCCTGCCGGCGTCGACATCGCTTTGTTTTCCGCGGGCGGGGCAACGTCTCGCGAGTACGCGCCACGCTTTGCTGCGGCGGGCGCGGTCGTGATCGACAACTCCTCGTCCTTCCGCTACGACGACGACATCCCGCTGGTGATCGCCGAGGTCAATCCGGAGGCGATTGCCCAACGGCCGCGCGGCATCATCGCCAATCCCAACTGTTCGACCATGCAGTTGCTGGTCGCGATTGCCCCAATTCACCGCACGGTCGGCATCCGGCGTATCGAAGTCGCCACTTACCAGTCGGTGTCCGGTGCCGGACGCAAGGCAATGGAAGAACTCGGACGCCAGTCCGCCGCCATGCTCAGCATGCAGAAATTCAAACCGGTGCGCTTCCCGGTGCAGATCGCGTTCAACGTGATCCCGCACATCGACGAGTTCCAGGACAACGGCTTCACCCGCGAGGAGATGAAGCTGATCTGGGAAACGCACAAGATTCTCGGGGACCCTTCCATTCACGTGAATCCAACATGCGTCCGCGTGCCGGTGTTTTTCGGTCACTCCGAAGCGGTGCATCTGGAATTGCGTGCGCCCATGACCGCCGAGGCTGCGCGCAAGCTGCTGCGCCGCGCGCCCGGCGTGCGCGTGGTCGACACCGCCAAGGATCGTGGCTACCCGACGCCCGTCACACATGCCGCAGGCGACGATGCGGTGTTCGTCGGGCGATTGCGCAATCCACCCGGGGAACCCGATCGGCTCAATCTCTGGATCGTCGCGGACAACGTGCGCAAAGGCGCCGCGCTCAACGCCGTGCAGATCGCGGAGCTGGTCACAAATTGATCGGGCCGACAACGCGTGCGAAGCAGGCAAGCGCAGGGCGGGCACTGCCCGCGATCACTGCGCCGACGCGGTGGGCAGTGCCCGCCCTGCTGATTACGTACAGACGGGCGGTCGTCTCGGTAAGTGATTGTTGAGAAGAGTTTTTTTGTCGAGCAGGGCGCATTTTGCCGCGCGTACCGGCGACGGGCGAACCTGCTTCGCCCAAATTCCCTCTGCGTTTGACCAATTCTTTTTCTGTGATATGGACTTGGCGTGGTGTTATAAAGTCGTTTCTAACGGGCGCTTGCGCCTCACCAGAGCCGTGGGGGCCACATGATTAACCGCATTTCGAGGCTGACACTGGGCGTGCTGTGTGCGCTTGGTTGCGGACAGGCGGCGGCGATGGGATTAGGACCGATCGAGGTCCGCTCGGGACTCAATCAGCCATTGCTCGCCGAGATTCCGATTCTGTCCGAAGGCGAGAACGTCGACGAGCTACGCGCGCAGCTTGCCAATCCGGAAGACCTGCGGCGCGTCGGCATCGACACCAGCGCGCTCTCGGTGCCGCTTGATTTTGAAGTGGTTGAAGACAGCCGCGGCCGGCCCATCATCCGCGTCACCAGCACCGAACCGGTGCGCGAGCCGTACCTGAGCTTTCTGGTCGAGGCTAACTGGGGCAAGGGTCGACTGCTGCGCGAATACAGCGTGCTGCTCGATCCGCCGGTGTTTGCGCCTGCGGTGATCGAGCGCGTGGCGCCACCCGTCTCGACGTCCGTTGCGCCCGTGGTCTCCGCGCCGCGGCCCGTGGCTGCGCCCGTGCAACGGACGTCGAGACGGGTGGCGCCACGCGCTCGATCACCGCAGGCGCAAACAC
>JBKJND010000147.1:0-5349 GCA_046596095.1 Ahniellaceae bacterium
TGCGCGGTCCAGCCGAGCAGGAGTGCAGCGGCCGGAATCAGCCTCGCGAATAGGGTTGCGTTCATGACGTGTGCTCCAGCAGGAAAGGAAGGAGGCGCTTCGCTGCCCACGGTCGCGTTGGATTCGACCGGGACGCCTTGAATCACGAGTCGCTTACTTCAATACGCGCTATTTCGGGTTGCAGTCGCTCACGCAAACAAAAATATTTTTTCGGAAGCCCGCAGCCGTCACCGTCGGCGCCGAGCTGCGGGAACCACAGGGACGCGCGCGAGGCAGGCAAACCATTGGTTAAGAAGCAGAACCAAGCGGATGAGGGTCAGCAAGATCAACACGGTGGGCCGAATGAGACAGGCGCTCCGTGGAATCAGCCTTTGGGCGTAGGTTCAGCTTCGAGAAGTGCAGTGGCGCGCGCACAGAGGAGCAGCAACTTCGCTGTCGCGGTTTTCGGCGCCGGGGTCGCTTGCGCCTGGCCCGGCACCGACGCAGTGCAACGCGCTCCCGCCACGCTGACTCGAAGGTCTTCGAAATACCGATCCTGGGCGCCGCTGCGCCAACCCGCGTCAGCCGCTTCGGCACCTTCCGGCAGCAACACGGTGAGGGCATCGGCAAATCGGAGTTGCTGGTTCAACAGATACGCATGGCCGCTGCGCAGCAAATACACCGTGCGATGTTGCCGGCCAAAGGAGCGCTCGCCAAACCCGAGCAAGTCGGTGTAGAGCGCTTCGCTCTCGGCGTAGCTTTCGGGAATCTCCGCGAGCACCTGCGCCAGATTGAAGCGGGCGCGGAACAGATTGGGATGATCCTGTCCGGCGGCGGCGGGCCACGCAGCGAGCGCCAATCGATATTCGCGCGCCGCTGCCGGGTAGTCGCGGGCGGCGGTCAGGAGGTTGCCGAGGCTGATGCGTGCGGTTGCGGCTGCGGTGGACTCCTTGCCGTAAATGCGTTCGGTGGTCAGCGTGGCTTTGCGTACTTCGTCCAGTGCTTGTGTGCCGAATCCCAGCGAACGCAGCGCACCCGAGCGCCTGAGTTGCGTCGCCAGCGTATGCGGATGATCCGGGCCGAACTCGCGCTCGAGCCGCGTCAGCATGCCTTCGAGCACCGCGAGACTCTGGTGATGCTCTCCCGCCAAATCGAAAGCGCCTGCGAGATGCCAACTTGCCTCGATCCACTCGCGCTGCTGGTCGGGCGCCACGGCATACGCTGCGACGGCCTGCTCGAGCTCGGCGATGCCAGGCTTGATTTGACCGCGCTGGGTCAACAGGCGGCCGAGCGCCACGTGCAGCGCCGCCGCGTCTTCGGGCCGCGCCAGTTTTTTCGCCAGCGCAATGGTTTTTTCAGTGGCATCGAAGTCGCCAGCGCCCAGCAACGCACGCAGCCGCAGCAGTTCATGCTCGACGCGCACCGTTCGCTCCGTGTTGTGGCGGGAAATGATTGCGTCGGCCACCGCGACCGTGGCCAGCGCATCGCGCGCAAGTCCCAGATCGATCTGCACTGTGGCGATGGTGCGCGAAAGCTCCAGCGCCAATTGCGGATTTCCTTGCGCGGTAGCCGGAAGGCGCGCGCGCGCCGCTTCCAGCACGCTGCGTGCGGAAACTTCCTTGCCGCCGGTGCGGCTCGGATCGGCCGACTCGAAGGCTTCCTGCAGGATTTGCACGCTCTGGCGCGCTCGGTCGCGTTCAAGCGCGGTCCGATCGCGTTCGTCGGCCAGCGCCCGGTTTTGCCGCAACACCACACCGGTGAACGCGAACAGGAGCAACAGCGCGGTCGCGGCGAGCGTCATACCCACGCGATTACGCGCGACGAATTTGCGCATGCGATACGCGCGTTGCGATTGCCGTGTCGCCAGCGGGCGACCGGACAGCCACGCGTCGATGTCGGCGGTGAACTCGTCGGCGGAGCCGTAACGCGCGTCCACTTCTTTGCGTAACGCCCGCTGCACAATGGCATCGAGATCGCCGCGCAAGGCGCGTCGCCACCCACGCGTATTGGCGAACCCGTGCGCCAGCGCGGCCCCCTCGTCGGTGTCGTCAGGCACCCGCGCGAGCTCGCGCGGCGGCAGCAACAACACCTGCCGCTCCAGTTCGGCAGCGCTCAGGCGCCCACTCGGAAACGGATGGTTGCCGCCGAGCAACTCGTACAGCACAAGACCCAGCGCGTAAATGTCGCAGCCCACCGTGGTGGGCTCGCCGCGCAGTTGTTCCGGCGACGCATACGCCGGCGTGAAGTGGCGATCGCCGGTCGCGGTGGCGACATTGCTGATGTCGCCGTCGAGCGCCTTGGCGATGCCGAAGTCGAGCAGGCGAACCTGGCCCGAATCGTCCACCAGGATGTTGTCGGGCTTGAGGTCGCGATGCACGATCAGACGCCGGTGCGCGTGCGCGAGCGCATCGAGCACTTGCCGGAACAGGCGCACGCGTGCCTGCAGACTCTTGGCGCGTGCGTCGCACCAGACCGTAATCGACTCGCCGCGCACCAGTTCCATGACCACGAACGGCGCGCCATCGGCCAGCACACCGGCGTCGAGCAGGCGCACGATGCCGGGGTGATCGAGCGTCGCCAGAATGCGCCGCTCCGCTGCGAAACGCTGCATGGACTGCGCCGAGACCAGATCGCGCCGAATGAGTTTGATCGCCACCTCGCGTTCGAAACTTCCGTCGTTGCGCGCAGCGCGGTAGACGCGCCCCATGCCGCCGCTGCCGATCTCGGCCTCGATGCGATAGATGCCAAGCTCGTAGCCGGGTTCGACTGCGGGCCCGCCCAGATGCTCGAGCAACTCGGCGGCATGCGCGACCGCTGACATGGGTTCTGCGGCGCCGATCCGGGCATCCAGCGCCAGCAGCCGCTGCACTTCCTCGACCAACTCGGGATTCAGCTGGCCGAGCGCAGCCAGTTCCTGGCGCGCGATCGCCTCCGGCAGCTCGACCAGGCGGTCGAACAGCGCGTGCACCGACGCCAGGGAATCAGCCGACGACACGATCGAGGTCGATCTCGAGCTTTTCGGCGAGCCAGGCCTTCGCAAAGCGCCAGTGCCGCCCCACCGTCGCAGGGGAGGTGCCGGTCGCCTCGGCAATCTCCTCCACATCAAGCCCCCCGAACAGCCGCAGCTCCACGATTTTCGCGACTGCGGGCAGATTGCGTTCCAGCTCGACCAGCGCGTGGTCGATGGCCAGCCAGTCGATCGGGTCGCCGGAAAGGTCATGATCCTCGTCCAGCATCTCGTCGGGTTGGATGAAACGGATGCCGCCGCCGCGCTTGTCGCGTCCGCGGTCGCGCAGATGATCGACCAATACGCGGCGCATCATGGTGGCCGCCAGCGCGAAAAAATGGCTTCGGCTCTGCCAATCGACCTTGTTCTGCTGTTGCAGGCGGAGGTAAGCCTCGTTCACCACTTCGGTCGCGCGCAGGGTGCCGCGCGAGTCGTGGCGCTGCATCTGCGCGGCCGCCAGTTTCTGCAGTACGGGATAAACCTCCTGCACCAGCGCTGCGCCAGCGGCTTCATCGCCGCCGCGCCAGCGTCCAAGCAGTTCGGTGATGGGCTGCGACTTGCCTGCCGGCATTGATGGACTCCGTGTTCCATTTTAGTTTAGCCCGGCGTCGCTCGCGCTTGTCCGGTGCTTGCGTCGACCACTATCATGAGGGCTACGAGGGTTTTGGGGACGGAGGTAATTAATTGCGCCGCAATTAATTACCTCCGTCCCCTTTTTGCCCTTTCTGCCGCGCTGCAAACAAGGTCGATGCGATGAAGCAAGTCAGCAGGTTTCTGGGTCAGGCACTGACGTGGCCTACGCGGATAGGAGCAGGTTTGCTGCTGCTCGCCGGAACGGCCGCTGCCGATCCGCAGCGCTGGCAGCTCAACATGGCACCCGGCGTGACCGAAACCAGCAAAGCGGTCTACGACCTGCACATGATCATCCTGTGGGTCTGCATTGTGGTGGGGATCGTCGTGTTCGGCGCCATGGCGTATTGCATGTTCGCGTTCCGCAAATCGCGCGGCGCCGTGGCGGATACATCGCTGGTGCATTCGACTCCGGTCGAGATCGTGTGGACGACCATCCCGATCATTATTCTCATCATCATGGCGATTCCTTCGACGAAGACCCTCATCCGCATGTACGACGTGCGCGACGCCGAGTTGACCGTCAAGGTTACGGGCTATCAGTGGAAGTGGCGCTACGAGTATGTCGGCACCCCGGTGAATTTCATCTCGAGTCTGGCGCGCGACAGCGACCGCACGCGCCAGTTGCGTTCTGGCCTCGACCCCGCCGCACTCGCGAAAGACGGCGTCAACACATACCTTCTCGATGTCGACAAGCCGCTGGTGCTCCCCATCAACACCAAGGTGCGCTTCGTGGTGACGGCGGATGACGTGATCCACGCGTGGTGGGTACCGTCGCTCGGCTGGAAGCAGGATGCGATTCCGGGTTTCATCAACGAAGCCTGGACCGACATCAAGACGGCGGGCGTTTATCGCGGTGTGTGCGCCGAGCTCTGCGGCAAGGATCACGGCTTCATGCCGATCGTGGTGCGTGCCGTGCCGAAAGAAGAATTCAAAGCGTGGCTGGCTGCGCAGCCAGCCAATCCCGGCAGTGTTTCGGCGATGGCCGCGAACGCATCCTCTCCGACTACGGGGGCCGCAGTTTCTGCGTATGCATCCTCCGCCGCCGCCCCCGTTCGCGCGCGCTGAAGCGAGAAGAATTCATGGCCACTGTTACAGCTTTCGACCCACACGGCGCCGCACCGGTTGTTGATTCGCATCCGGACGCACACGCTCACGACCACAAGCAGGGGTTTTTCGAACGTTGGTTCATGTCGACCAACCACAAGGACATCGGCACGCTGTACCTGCTGTTCTCGCTGTTGATGTTCTTCATCGGCGGTGCGATGGCGATGGTCATTCGCGCCGAGCTCTTCCAGCCGGGATTGCAGCTCGTGCATCCCGAATTTTTCAACCAGATGACCACGATGCACGCGCTGGTGATGATCTTCGGCGCGGTCATGCCCGCGTTCGTCGGCCTCGCCAACTGGATGATCCCGATGCAGATCGGTGCGCCGGACATGGCGTTGCCGCGCATGAACAACTGGTCGTTCTGGATCCTGCCGTTTGCGTTCGCCCTGCTGCTGATGACACTGTTCCTGCCGGGCGGCGGCCCCGCCGGCGGCTGGACGCTGTATCCGCCGCTGAGCCTCCAGGGCGGCTACAACGTCGCGTTCGTGATCTTCGCGATCCACATGATGGGCATAAGCTCGATCATGGGCGCGATCAACGTGATCGCGACCATCCTCAACATGCGCGCGCCGGGCATGGATCTCCTCAAGATGCCGCTGTTCGTGTGGTCGTGGCTCATCACC
>JBKJND010000191.1:0-3242 GCA_046596095.1 Ahniellaceae bacterium
CACACCGCCATCGCGTGCCTTCCGGCGCAGATCGGTCATTTGTGCGACCGTCAGCCCAGCGTACTCGGCGGCGACCAATGAATGCGCCGTACCTGCCACTTCCGCAAGTTCGGCAACGAGCTCTTTCTTTTGTTGCAGATTGAGCGCCATGCATACCTCCGAACTTGGTTATCGCCGTAACCCGTCCGGGCCACGCCGATTGCAATCGGAGCCTGCGGCATCCTGCCTGCGACTCCGCCGACACACCCGTGTCGGTGGTGAGGCCATCCCGGTAAACCGTGAGGCTGCACCATCTACGCAGGCACACCAGAAGTCATCCGGTGAAATTAAGGATCGGATCGTTTTTTCGACCCTCTCCGCCTGCGGTCTTTGACGACGCGATGGACTTCAAATCCATGTTGCCCCCAAAACTTGTTGCAGCTGCGCATGACGCGCAGCCCATCGCGATCGCAGGCGACCAAAGTCGCCGCGAACGCGTGTTTCAATCGTTTACAGCGACAGCGATGACTGGTCGACGGCGACGCCGAGACCCATCGTGCTGGACAGCGAAATCTTCTGCAGAAAGTGGCCCTTGGCGGTCGATGGCTTGGCCTTGATCAGGTCGTGCAGCAGCGCGTGCAGGTTGTCCTTGAGCGCCGCGTCCTCGAAACTGGCCTTGCCTATGGTCGCGTGGATGATGCCGGCCTTGTCGTTGCGATAGCGCACCTGGCCTGCCTTGGCATTCTTGACTGCCGTCACCACGTCCGGCGTGACCGTTCCGACCTTCGGGTTCGGCATGAGGCCACGCGGACCGAGCACCTGACCCAGCTTGCCGACCACGCGCATGGCATCAGGAGATGCGATCACCACGCCGTAATTCAAGTCGCCCGCCAGCATCTTCTCGGCGAGGTCTTCCATGCCGACTACATCGGCGCCAGCGGCCTTGGCGGCTTCGGCTTTCTCGCCTGCGGGCACAAACACAGCCACGCGCACGGTCTTGCCGGTGCCGGCAGGCAACACGGTGGAGCCGCGCACGCCCTGATCGGACTTGCGTGCATCGATACCGAGCCGCACTGCGACGTCGATCGACTCGACGAACTTGGTCTTCGAGTTGGTCTTGAGAATACGCAGGGCTTCGTCAATCGAATACAGCTTGCCCGCTTCGACCGGATTGCCCATTGCCTTGAAACGTTTCGTCATCTTTGTCATGTCGTTACTCCACCACGTCCACGCCCATGCTGCGGGCGCTGCCGGCAATGGTGCGCACCGCTGCATCCAGAGTTGCTGCGGTCAGATCGGGCTCTTTCGCCTTGGCGATTTCCTCAAGCTGCGCGCGCGTGATCTTGCCCACCTTCTCGGTGTTCGGACGTTTGGAGCCCGACTTCAAATTGATGGCCTTCTTGATCAGGATCGACGCGGGCGGCGTCTTCGTGATGAAAGTGAAACTGCGGTCCGAATACGCGGTGATGACCACCGGAATCGGCAGGCCAGGCTCGAGCTTCTGCGTGGCCGCGTTGAACGCCTTGCAAAATTCCATGATGTTGAGGCCGCGCTGACCGAGCGCCGGACCCACCGGGGGACTCGGGTTGGCCTGCCCCGCTTTGACCTGCAATTTGATGTAACCGGTAACTTTCTTTGCCATGTTGCCTCTCCTGCGAGTGCAAGCGCCTGTGGATGCAGGCTCCTCGCTGTTGGTTCTGCCGATGCCTCTTGCACATCTGTCAGGTCGCTACGCGACCTGACCTACAACCGGGTTTCGCAGGTCAGGTCGCGTAGCGACCTGACTACAGCTGCCTCAAGCTTTTTCCACTTGTCCAAACTCGAGTTCGACTGGCGTCGAGCGGCCGAAAATCAGCACCGCAACGCGCAGACGACTCTTGTCGTAATTCACTTCCTCGACCACGCCATTGAAATCGTTGAACGGACCTTCCGTGACGCGCACCATTTCGCCGGGCTCGAACAGCACCTTGGGACGAGGCTTCTCGACTCCGTCCTGCACGCGACGCAGAATGTTGTTGGCCTCGTTTTCCTTGATAGGCACAGGACGATCGGCGGTGCCGCCGATGAAGCCCATCACCTTCGGCGTCTCCTTGATCAGATGCCACGACTCGTCGTCGATCCGCACCTTCTTGCCGTCTTCCTCGGCCTCGATCTGCACCAGCACGTAGCCGGGAAAAAACTTGCGCGCGCTCTTGCGCTTCTGGCCGGCGCGCATCTCCACCACTTCCTCGGTCGGCACCAGCACTTCGCCGAAACGATCCTGCATGCCGGCGCGAAGAATGCGCTCGTCGAGGGACTTCTTCACCTGATGCTCGAAGCCCGAATAGGCGTGCACCACGTACCAATGCTTCGCCATATCAGCCCTTCGACTTCAGCAGCACATCAAGAATCGCCCAACCCAGCAGCATGTCGATCAACCACAGCATGATGCTGATGACGAACACCACGATCACGACAACAATCGTCGTCTGAATCGTTTCCTGCCGCGTCGGCCACACGATCTTGCGCAGTTCGAACTGCGACTCGCTCATGAATGTGCGCGCGCGCCGCCCGGTCGCCGTAAAAAACGTCAACGCCAACGCGCCAACGATGCCGGCGGCAAGAATGCCTCCGCGCAACACCCCCGATTCATTGGCGAACCAGTAGTAGCCGACAATCCCGCCAATCAGCAGCAGCACCGCAAGCACCAGCTGCGCGACATCCATGGTGCCGCTATTCGTTGTTTCGACTCGAGCGTTCATAACTAGCGACCAGTTCGGAATTCAGCAGCGACTCGCATGTCGCCTTTCTGTCTTCTGTCCTCGTCTTCTATCCTCTGTAAGTGGCACGCCAGGAGGGACTTGAACCCCCAACCTGCGGTTTTGGAGACCGCTGCTCTGCCAATTGAGCTACTGGCGTAAGGTGCTTCCAAATCCGCGGTGGTTGCAGCATGTATCCCCGCCTGCGCGGGGATGACGACCTGGCAAAGCCGTAGCCGCTATGCGGCTACGGGCCAGATCGTCACTTCAGGATTTTTGCCACCACGCCCGCACCGACAGTACGACCGCCCTCGCGAATCGCAAACCGGAGACCTTCCTCCATCGCGATCGGCGCAATCAGCGTCACCACCATCTGCACGTTGTCGCTCTACATGACCATCTCGATGTCTTCCGGCAACTCGCAGCTTCCCGTCACGTCGGTCGTGCGGAAATAAAACTGCGGACGGTAACCCTTGAAAAACGGCGTGTGACGACCGCCCTCTTCCTTGCTCAACACATACACTT
>JBKJND010000439.1:0-3010 GCA_046596095.1 Ahniellaceae bacterium
GCGCGCGCGGCCAGTGATGAAATAGAGAGACGCGGACACGGCTCCCTCCCCTGCTTGCAGGGGAGGGGGTTGCAGTGGCACCTCGCGCGCGCGGCCAGTGATGAAATAGAGAGACGCGGACACGGCTCCCTCCCCTGCTTGCAGGGGAGGGTTGGGGAGGGGTTCGCTGTGCGAGCGAGCAGTTGATCGCGATGAAAGTGTCTTACGAGACCGACGTCGGAGCAGCGAGGCGGTGCAGCAGGGTGACGCGATCGAGCGCTTCGGCGTCGCCACCGGCGCGGGATTTATATTCGAAGGTGCCCGCAGCGAGCCCGCGTTCGGATACGACCACGCGATGCGGAATGCCGATGAGTTCGATATCGGCGAACATCTGACCCGCGCGCAGGCCGCGGTCGTCAAGGCAGGCGTCGATGCCGCTCGCCACCAATTCCTCATGCAACGCGTTCGCCGCAGCGGTCACGACTGCATCGTTTTTCGGATTGATGACGCACACCGCGACCTGCCATGGCGCCATCGCCGCCGGCCAGCGGATGCCTGCGTCATCGAAGTTCTGCTCGATGCTGGCGGCCACGATCCGCGAAACGCCAATGCCATAACAACCCATGTGCAGTGTGCTCGCCTTGCCGGCCGCGTCCTGGACGGTTGCGCCCATCGCTTCGGCGTATTTCTGACCGAGCTGGAACACGTGCCCGACCTCGATGCCGCGCGCGATTTCGAGCGTGCCTTGCCCGTCCGGCGAGGCGTCGCCTTCCACCACGCTGCGCAAATCCACAACCTCGTGTGGCACCGTGTCCCAAGTCGCGCCGAGCCAGTGTTCGCCTGCAACGTTGGCGCCGCATACGAAGCGTTCGAGATTGCGGGCGCTGCGGTCTACCTTGATCGGCCACGAGTTTTCTAGCCCGTAAGGACCGACGAATCCGGGTTCCGAGTTCGCAGCCCGTATCTCTTCATCGCTCGCGAAAATCATCTCCCCTGCGCCAAGCAGGGTGGCCGCCTTCGCAAGGTTGACGTCTTGATCGCCGCGCACACACAGCGCGAAAAGATGTCCTGCGCCGCTACGCACCACCAGCGTCTTGACGCATTGCGAGGGCAACACACCAAGCACGGCAGCGACTTCTGCGATCGTCTTCTGCGTCGGTGTGTCTTCGCGCCTGGGTCCGGTTGCATCCAGCGCGACAGGCGGATCGAGAGCAACTGCTTCCGCAAGCTCCACGTTCGCGGCGTAATCGGAGCCGGTCGAGAATGCGATCGCGTCTTCGCCGGAATCGGCGAGTACGTGGAACTCGTGCGACGCGCTGCCACCAATCGCGCCGGTGTCCGCCGCGACCGCGCGAAATCTCAAACCCAGCCGGGTGAAGATGCGCTCGTAGGCGCGGTACATGTTCCAGTATTCGCGATCGAGATCCGCCGCATCCAGATGGAAGGAGTAGGCATCCTTCATCAGGAACTCGCGCGCGCGCATGGCGCCAAAGCGCGGTCTTATCTCGTCGCGGAACTTGGTCTGAATCTGGAAAACGTTGAGCGGCAATTGTTTGTACGAGCGCAGCTCGTTGCGGGCAAAATCCGTGACAACTTCCTCGTGCGTCGGGCCGTAGCAATACTCGGCACCCTTGCGATCGGCGAGCTTGAGCAACTGCCCGCCAAATTTTTCCCAGCGCCCCGTTTCCTCCCACAGCTCGCGCGGCTGGATCGACGGCATCAGCATCTCGATGGCGCCCGCGCGATTCATTTCCTCGCGAACCACGTTCTCGACCTTGCGCAGCACGCGCAGTCCGAGCGGCGTCCACGAATAGATCCCGGCGCCAAGCTTGCGCAGCATGCCCGCACGCAGCATCAGTCGGTGGCTGGCGATCTCGGCGTCGGCCGGAACTTCCTTGACGGTGGCAAGGTGAAACTTCGAAAGGCGCATCGATTTTCCAGCGGCGGCACGCGCATGATCGTGCGCGGCGGGGTCAGGCAACAGGCCGCGCATCATAACGGCCCATGCGCTTGCGGCGAATGCGTTGTGGGCCCCGCTAGGGCTCGGGTAAATCTGGAGGTTCGGGAAAGCGGACCACGTTGCGCTCTGGATCCACGTCGACCTGGACATACGGGCGGTCGGTGGGTGCGACGTCAGTGAAATGCACCACGCCCCCTTGGTCAGTCCATCGATACAGCGGCCTGTTTGCGTCTTCGAGGCCCGCTTCGGGCTCTACACGCGCTTCGGGTGGCACCGCGGGAAGGGAACGGTAGGGCTTCTCGCCGGCTCGACCAGGCGTTGAAATTTCCTCACGCTTGGACTGGGCGACTCCAGCCGACTCGGGCCTCGCCAGCCACCACGCGAAGGCCAAGGCGACCACGACGCCGGCAACGAGCAAACCCGGATGCACTTCGCCGCGCACGTGGCAGGTCGACACGCGGTCCAATCTGATGCGATTCGTACCAGCCAACATGCGCGGGCGCTTCAAGCCTCTGCGCAATACACCTTGCTCTGCGCCCGGCGGCGCTCGAGCTCTTCAAGCTGCTGCTGCGCCGTCAGATTTTCCTGCACGCCGTCGCCATTCGAGTCCATCGAGACCTTGGGGCTGTTCTCGAGCACCATCACCGCCTCGCGAGCGACTTTGCAATTGGCGCTCTGGGGGCCGATGAAGCCGGCCGCACCCGTGGCAGGCGCAGCAGCGACGGTGCCAGTGGAGGTGCCGGCCGCTGCGGCGGGTGCCGGCAACGGGTCTGGCACAGTCTGCGAATGCCGGACGGAAACCCGTTGCGCGCCCACTCCGTCAGGCGCATTGCTGCTGAAATGCCAGACGCCCTGGGCATCCTTCCATTTGAAGATCTGGTCTTCCGCGACGATGGCGGTGCTGCCCAGGGTAGTCAGGAGCAACAGTGCGATTTTGAATTTCATCAGTTGTCTCCGTCGAGGATTGCTTGATTATCACCCGGCGCACGGGGTTACAAGCCGGTCCCGTCGCATTTGCGCCAAGTGGACCCGAAGCGTGCCGGTCAGTTCGCCTCAAATCCGCTTACACTG
>JBKJND010000138.1:0-3165 GCA_046596095.1 Ahniellaceae bacterium
CACGATGCCCCAGACCACGGTCGCCACCGTGAACTGAAGCACCAC
This sequence comes from Ahniellaceae bacterium, assembly GCA_046596095.1. GTDB lineage: Bacteria > Pseudomonadota > Gammaproteobacteria > Xanthomonadales > Ahniellaceae > JBBQNY01. Next base: position 46 of record JBKJND010000138.1, read on the forward strand.
CTTGTCGTTGTAGAAGCCGCGGGAATCGACGGCCATCGGCCCGGGCCGTTTCACCAGCTCAGGTTCGGAAGCGTCGTTTGGAGCGTCGTACGCAGTCATCAACACCGACCTCGGAATACTTTGAGTGCTTCGTGGGTGTCCAGTATCCCCACCGCTTCAATTCGCGGCTTGATCTGGGTCAATTGGGCTTCGGACACTTTATGTCAGCTTGGGCGACGTAGCGAAAGTGAATGCGCCTGTTGCAGCCGCTGCCACGGTCGCTGTCGCAGCTACAGAGTCGAGACGACCTCGCCGCTGGCACCTTTGAGCAGTGCTTCGGCCTGCGTGCTCTGTGCCTGCGAGAACGCGTGGACGACCACCGCGCTGCGGCCCTCGCCAAGTGCCTCGTAGACCTTGAGGATGTAGAGGTCGTGGTCGGGGCGCAGCGAGACCAGCCCGCCAAGCATCAGACCGGCGACGACGCCAAACGCGACGATCACGGCCGCAGCCATGACCGCCGAATTGACGATCATCGGAATTCCCAGCGACCACATCACGCCGAATGCCACCGCACCGGCGACTGCGCCCAACAGCCCGAGCCGCACATGCGCGCGGATGATGGTGCGGAAAATACCTTCGCTTTCGGGTTCGAGTTTGCGCCCTGGCCTGCGGCCCCCAGGCGTAATGACCTGTACCTGCGCAGCGGACAGCTGCAACTGGCCGCGGACTTGCGCGGCCACCTCACGCGCTGCCGCCTCGTTGGTGAATACCGCCGCGACCTTGCTGTTGGACACTTCACCGGTCAGAGGGGGATGGCCCGTCATGTCGCGCCCTCTCGTGCTGCAATGGACGAGCGTCCCATGCCTCTGGTGCATTGGTCGTGAACCGGATAGCGCGCCTTCGACATGAGCTTGAGGTTAGGAGGATTGGCAAGCCCCCGCCTTGACTGAAGTCAAATGCGGTCTCGACGAGGTGATGCCGCGCGACAAGCGTGAAGCCAGCAACACCGAGGGGCTTCCGTCCATGGTTCGACCCGTTCGACAGGCTCGGGGTCGCAACCAACAGAATTCGGTGGCACGCCGGATCGTTGTGCGCCGCATGGATTGCGTCGGTTACGCTGCGCGCTGGTTGGGTGCGGGACATCGTGGACGCATGCGCATTGTGAGTTTCAACGCCAACGGCTTGCGGGCGGCGACCACCAAGGGGTTCTTCGAGTGGTTCCGCCGCCAGAAGCTCGACGTGTTGTGCGTGCAGGAAACCAAGGCGCAGGAACACCAGCTGCGGATCCCGGCGTTTCTGCCGCGCGGCTACACGGCGCACTTTCGCGATGCGGTTACCCGCAAGGGTTACAGCGGTATCGCGATTTATTCCAAGCGCGAACCGGACGAGGTGCGCACGCGGTTGGGCTGGGACGCGTTCGATGACGAGGGGCGGTATCTCGAGGCACGCTTTGGCAATCTGAGCGTGGTCTCGTTGTACATGCCTTCGGGTTCGTCGGGCGAGCTTCGTCAGGGCTTCAAGTTCGAGGTGATGGAGTGGCTCGCGCCGATCCTGTCGGAATGGCTCGAGAGTGGGCGCGACTACGTGCTGTGCGGCGACTGGAACATCGTGCGCAGCCGCCTCGACATCTGCAACTGGACGTCGAACCAGAAAAACTCCGGCTGCCTGCCGCGCGAACGCGACTGGATGAATGCGCTGATCGACGATGTCGGCGGAGACTCGCACCGCTGGGTCGACACCTATCGCGTGCTCAAGCCAGCCGGCACGGATTACACGTGGTGGAGCCAGCGCGGAGCGGCGCGCGCCAACAATGTCGGCTGGCGGCTCGATTACCAGCTGGTGTCACCGTCGCTGCATGCGCGTCTCAAGCGTTGCAGCATCCTGTCGCAGCCGGCGTTTTCCGATCACGCGCCTTTCGTCGTGGATTACGTTTAGGCATGAACACCGTTACCGCCGCCGCTGCCGATCCGACGCCCGCCTCTGCGCCCGTTCCTGCGCGCGCCAATCGCGCACGCAGTGCGCTGCGGCTGCTCTGCGTCATGGTGCTGGGTTTTGCCTCCGGACTGCCGCTCGCGTTGACCGGCGGCGCAATGCAGGCATGGCTGACCATCGAGGGCATTGATCTCGCGACCATCGGCTTCCTGTCGCTGGTGGCGGTGCCGTATACCTTCAAGTTTCTGTGGGCGCCGTTGCTCGATCGTTTCGAGCCTCCGTGGCTTGGCCGCCGTCGTGGCTGGATCGTGTTGACGCAGCTCCTGCTCGCGGCCGTGTTGTTCGCGCTGTCGCACTTCTCGCCCTCGCAGCAGACGACGTTTTTCGCCGCGCTCGCGGTGCTGGTCGCGTTCGTGTCGGCGTCGCAAGACATCGTCATCGATGCGTATCGCAGCGACTTGCTCGCGCCCCACGAGCGCGGGATGGGCGCTTCTCTGACCGTGCTCGGCTATCGCACCGCGATGGTGATCTCGGGCGGCGTGACGCTGATCTGGGCGCAGCAGTGGGGGAGCTGGTCGCGCGTGTACCTGGTGATGGCCGCGATCATGGCCGGTGCCGCCGTATTCTCGTTGCTCGTATTGCCGCGCGTGGCCGCGCTGCGTCCCGCTGACGACGCCGGCACCTCAGCGCCGCGCGAGCTGATGGGATTCTTCGCGATGCTGGCCGGTGTCGCAATCGGCTACTACGCGGCGCGTTGGCTGCTCATTCTGGTGGGCTTCGATGTGGACAGCGAAGATCGCTGGATCCGATTGTTGTTCGTCGTTGCGGAAATGATTGGTGCGCTGGCCTTGGGTCTCGCCCTCGCCAAGCGCTTCGGCTTCGCCACGCTCAATCGCTCGCTGGCGAGTTACTTCGCGATGCCGCACGCGTGGGCGTTCCTGCTGATGATCGTGCTGTACAAAATCGGCGATGCGTTTGCGATGAGTCTGACCACGCCGTTCCTGATCCGCGGGCTCGGTTTCGAGCAGCTCGAAGTCGGCCTCGCCAACAAATCGATCGGCCTGCTCATGACCATCGCAGGTGCCTTGCTCGGCGGCCTCATCATGTTGCGCGTGCGCCTCGCGCATGCGCTATTGGCGTTCGGCGTTCTGCAGCTCGTTTCCAACTACGGTTATTACCTGTTGGCCACGCTGGGGCAGGGCGCGTGGG
>JBKJND010000183.1:0-2883 GCA_046596095.1 Ahniellaceae bacterium
AGCATCTCGTCGAGCTTGCCGGTGCGCTCGCCGCTGGCGATAAGACGCACCGTGACTGGCGGGAACTGCCCACTGTCGGCGAGTGCACGCGCGAATCCGCCGCCTTCGCGCACGCGCGCGGCCGCTTGCCGGAGCGCCGCCTGCATCGGCAGATTGCGCACGGTCGGCGCCGCCAGCCGCAACGCGTCGAGTACTGGCACGCCGCTCGCCGTCAGCATCGACAAGGTGCGCGTCATGCGTGCGGTGTCGGCGCCGCGCAGGAGTTTTCCAATGAGTGGCAAACGCAAACGCCACGCATGCCAGCGCGCGCGCGTCACCGGATTGCGCAGCGCCCAGCGCACCGCGAACACGACCGCCACCAACGTCACCAGCAGCAACCACCCCCACTTGAGGATCAACGCCGACAGTCCAATCAGGATGCGGGTCAGCAACGGCAATTCCTGCTGCATGTTCTCAAACACGCCCACGACTTTGGGTACGACCCAGGTGAGCAGGCCCGTCACGATCAGCAGCGACACGATGGTGAGGAGCACCGGATACGCCAAGGCGGCCCACACCTGCCGTGACAACGCCTCGCGACTCTCGGCGTGATCCGCGAGGCGTTCGAGCACGCCGTCGAGATGGCCTGATTGTTCGCCCGCCGCAACCGATGCACGAAACATCTCCGGGAAACTGTCTGGGAACTCGCCGAGCGCAGCTGCGAGCGTGCGGCCTTCGAGCACGCGCGCACGCACGCTTGAAACAATCGCGCGCACACGTGCCTCGTCGTTCTGCTCCGCGAGCGCCGCGAGCGCTTCATCGATCGGTAGACCCGCGCCGATCAAGGTTGCGAGCTGCCGCGCCAGCGTCGCCAGCTGCGCCGGGGACAAGCCGCGATGCCACGAAAACGATCCGCGCGCACTTGCTTCCGACACCGCCGCAACTTCGAGCGGAGCCAGCCCGCGCTCGCGCAAAACCGCGCGCGCCGCCCGCGGCGTGTCGGCTTCAAGCACGCCACGCTGGGTGGCGCCAGCGCGGTCGAGCGCTTCGAAGGAATAAGCTGGCATAGGCGCGAAGCTTAGCCTGCGCGCCGCCCGGGCGGCTCGCGGAACGCCTCGCACCGGCTAACATCGCGATGCTTTTCACTCCAGGGATGATCGATGCACTTCATCAAAGCAGTAAAGACCGCGGCACTTTCGGGCGCCTTGTGTGCTGGCCTTGCGCACGCGCAAACCGCGATCGAGTCCAAGGCCACGCAAGGCGCCGCCAGCACTCCGGCCGCCGCAACGTTGAGCCGCCCGTCCGCAAGCAGTTTGCCCATGCTCACCCCGGCGCCGCCCTACGACGCCAGCGATGACGCCGCGCGGCAACCGACGATGCAGGAACTCGGACTCGCCGGACACGTCGATCTGGCGCCGATGCGCGAACGCGCCGACCGCAAGCTGCGCGACTGGAAACTGCAGGCACTGGTCGGTCAGATGGAACATCTCGGTGGCGATCGTGCGGCCGCCGAAGCGCGTTATCAGCACGCCGTAGACGCCGCCGGCAAGAATGACAAGCGCCTCCGCCATGTGCTGTGGAGCCGCGGTTGGGCACGACTCTACTCGGGCGACAACGAGGGCGCGCTGCTCGACTGGCGCGAAGCTGCGAAGCTCCACGGCGGCAAACCGGAGTGGTATCCGCACACGCTCGCGCTTGCCTACTGGCGTGCCGGCCAGCGCGCGGTGGGCATGCAGTGGTTCGAGGCATCGCAAATCGCCTCGCATCCGCAGGGAATCGATCAACTGCCGCACCTTGGCTTGCCGATGATCGCGCAGGGCCTCATTGGCGACATGTTCAACGTGCGACGCTTGCGTTTGAAGCCGGATACGCCGCGGCTTGGTCCCGGCGCACCGTCGCTCGAGTTTGCCGCGTACATCGCGCGTCCCCCGCCGCGATATCCCGCGATGGCGGTGAAATCTCGCCGTCAGGGCCGCGTCATGGCTTTCGCTTGTGTCAACGCCCGGGGCTCGGTCACCACCACGCACGTGTCGGCGTCCAGCGGCCATGCGGATCTCGACAAGGCCGCCACCGACGCCATTGCGCAATGGCAGTTCAGGCCCGTGATGTGCGGCGGCAAGCCGCGCGATTCGTGGGTTCAAGTGCCAATAGAGTTTGCCGTCACGGGAGGTGGCGGGCGCTTTCCGAAGCGTCTGCCGCGCAAGCCACACGTTGATGGCGCAGCGGATTCGCAGTGCAAGAGCGGTGTGGGGCTCGACCCGGAAGGCTTCACCGCAGTCGTAGCGGAATGCTGGACGCACGTCGCCTGCAGTGCGGACGCGGTGTGGAAGCCAGACCCCTGTAACGGCCCCGCCAATGCTGCGGCCCTGGCGCCGTAGAACCTCGAACCCGCAACGCCACCGACCCTGAGGTCGACCCGCGCATCGAGCTGACCGATATTCAGCAGCCGGGGGCCCTCCAGCGGTTGCGCTGTCGACTTCGGAGACAGGCTGGAACTGTCGCGACCGCGCCTTTGCGCGATCCCGCGGCAGGCGCGCGGCTATTCCTCGCGCGTGACGCGCAGGACTTCTTCGACGGAAGTTGTGCCGGCGACGCAACGCGTCCAGCCGTCGGCCGCGAGCGAGGGCGAGTGTGGACGTACCTGCGCCTCGATCGCTGCCTCCGAGGCGCCCGCGTGGATCAGCGCGCGCACTGGCTCGTCGATGGCGATGAGTTCGTAGATGCCGGTGCGGCCGCGATAGCCGGCGTTCTTGCCGATGAGGTCGCTGCGCGGGCGGTATAGCGTGACCTGCTCGTGCGGGTCGCGGCCAAACGCGGCGAGTCCAGTCGGCGTTGCCTGATAAGCCTCGCGCGTCGCAGGAGCGAGTACGCGCACGAGCCGCTGCGACAGCACGCCGATCAGCG
>JBKJND010000370.1:0-5663 GCA_046596095.1 Ahniellaceae bacterium
CATCGCGATGGAGTCGTTCGAGGGCGGTGCTTTGCCGAGAGGCGACCTGGTGATCGATGCAGTACTCGGCATTGGCATCAGGGAAGCGCCCCGCGCCGACGCTGCCCGCCTCATCGATGCGATCAACGCGCACGCCGCGACCGTCTATTCGATTGACGTACCGTCGGGGCTCGATGCCGACCGCGGCTGCGCACCGGGCAGCTGCGTCGAAGCCGCGCACACCCTCACGTTCCTGGCGCGCAAGCCAGGACTCTTCACGGGCGCGGGACTTTATTGCAGTGGCAAGGTGGCGCTGGCGGACCTCGGAGTCGCGTTCGTTGCCGAGGAAAGTGCAGTGTCAATCACACTGCTCGCCGGACACGCTGCCGACGCGTTGCCATTGCGTCGCGCCGACGATCACAAGGGCCGGCATGGACGCGCGCTGCTCATCGGCGGCGATCACGGAATGGGCGGCGCCATCGCGCTGGCCGGCGAAGCCTGCTCTCGCGTTGGAGCTGGTGTGACTTCGGTTGCGACCCGTGGCAAGCATGTAGGCGCGTTGCTTTCGCGGCGACCGGAATTGATGGTGCACGGCGATGAGGACGGCGACGACCGCACAGCTGCAGACGAGGCACTGCTTGAACGCGCGAACGTCATCGGCATTGGACCTGGCCTCGGACCGGCCGAGTGGGGCAGGCGTTGGATGCAACGTGCACTCGCGTCGAACGCCGCGCGCGTATTCGATGCCGATGCGCTCAATTCGCTGGCCGCCAATCCTGTGCGTCTGCGCTCAGACGACGTCATCACGCCTCATCCCGGCGAAGCCGCGCGCCTGCTCGGCTGCACTGCAGCGGATGTCGAGCAAGATCGCATTAGCGCCGCGCGTGAGCTTGCGAACCGCTTCAGCGCGATCTGCGTGTTGAAAGGCGCAGGCACCGTTATTGCTGATCCTGACGGGCGTGCGGCGTTGTCGCCGCACGCGGTGCCGGCGCTGGCGACCGCCGGCAGTGGCGATGTGCTGACGGGAATCATCACGGGTTTGCGCGCGCAAGGTCTCGATGCGTGGCACGCCGCGTGTATCGGCGTGCTCGCGCACGCGGAGTGCGGTCTGCACGCAAGCGCACGGCACGGTGTGCGCGGTGTCCTCGCTGGCGATCTCGCAGCGTACTTGCCCATGGTTTTGAATCGGTGAGCTCGATCGAGCAGCGCTGCGACCTTGAGGATGAGCAAGCAACGCTGGCATTCGGAGCGGCACTCGCACGCGCGTTGCCGGCGACGCGTCCCTGCGTGATCTGGTTGCGCGGCGATCTTGGCGCCGGCAAGACGACGATGGCGCGCGGCGCCATCCAGCACTTCGATCCGAACGCACGCGTCAAAAGTCCGACTTACGCCTTGATCGAAACCTATGCGCTGGACGGTTTCACCTTGCATCATCTCGATCTTTATCGCGTGCGCGATCCTTCCGAACTTGAGGCGCTTGGCTTGCGCGAATTCGCCGATGACGTGTTGCTTATCGAGTGGCCCGAGCGGGGCGGCAGCGCGACGCCAGTCGCGGATCTCGCGTTGTTGCTGCGCCATACCGACGGCGGACAACGGTGTCTTGAAGCCCTCGCTCAGTCGACGCGCGGGGAGCAGTTTTTGAGTCAGTTGCAGCAAGTTCTTCAGAGAACCGGTTACGAGTAGGTCGCAGGCGTAGGATTTACAAAGAAAAAGCTTGAAATTCCCAGCGTTGTTCTGGTTCAATCACCGGCATGTCGCCACGTGTTCCCATCCGGTACTGCTTCGCGCTTGGCGCATCGGTCGCCCTTTGGTTCTCGGGAGTTGCTCTCGCCGCCGTCGAACTGCGTTCTGCGGACATCGAGCCGACCGACAGCCGCACCGAAGTTGTGTTCCATTTGTCGCAACATTGCTCTTACAAGGTTTTCACGCTGGCCAACCCGGATCGGCTGGTCATCGATATCGCCGACGGCAAGCTCGGGCCGCGTTTTCGCGCGACCGATGGCGGCGTGATCAAGGCAATGCGCACCGGTCGCCCGACCGCGAATGCGCTCCGAATCGTGCTGGACCTTGAGCAGCCGGTGCGTCCGCGATCTTTCCTCAAGGCGGGTGGCAGCGGGCGCGCGTTGACGGTCGAACTCGATGCCGGCGCACCGACCAGACGTATCGTGCACAGCGTCCGCGAGATGGAGTCGGCCGACAGGCGTGATGTGCTGGTTGCGATCGATGCCGGGCACGGTGGCGTTGATCCAGGCTCTTCCGGGCCTTCCGGCGTGCGCGAGAAAAACGTGACGCTGGCCCTGGCCAAGGAACTTGCAGCGGCCATCGACGCCGAGCCAGGCATGCGCGCCGTGCTGACGCGCGATCGCGATGTGTTCATCCCCTTGCAAAAACGCTACCAGATTGCGCGCAAGGCCAAGGCCGATCTCTTCGTCTCGATCCACGCTGACGCGTTCGCCAATCGCGCCGCGAGGGGGTCTTCCGTATTCATGCTGTCGCGGCGTGGCGCGTCGAGTGAAGCAGCGCGCTGGCTCGCGCAAAAGGAAAACGCGGCGGATCTGGTCGGCGGGGTCAAGCTGATCGAACGCGATTCCTCGCTCGCTGCGGTGCTGCTGGATCTGTCGCAGGGCGCCACGCTTGAGGCCAGCCAGCAGGTCGCCAACAACGTGCTGCGCGGACTCGGCAAGGTCAACACTTTGCACAAACACGAGGTGCAACGCGCGAATTTCGTGGTACTGCGTTCACCCGACGTGCCCTCGATTCTCGTCGAGTCCGCGTTCCTTTCGAATCCCGAAGAGGAACGCAAACTCAACTCCGTCAGTGAGCGGCGCAAACTCGCGAACGCAGTGCTGACCGGGATCCGCGATTATTTCCATGCGCAGCCGTTGCCAGGGACATGGATCGCGGCACATCGTCAGGCACCGCGCGAACACATCGTGGCACCTGGTGAAACGATAGCCGTGATCGCGATGCGCCATGGCATCAGCGTCACTTCGTTGCGCCAGGCCAACGATCTCAGGACCGACTACCTCCGCATTGGAGTGGTCCTGCGCATTCCACAACCGCAGCAAACCTGAGGTCCCACGGGTCCTGCGGGAGCGGCGCAAGCCGCAATTTTATTGCGGCTTGCGCCCATCGCGCCTCGCGGCGCTCCTACAATCGGCGGTCATTCCTTCGGCTACCCTGCGCTGTGACGATCCGGTTGCTTCCCGATTCCCTGGTCAACCAGATTGCAGCTGGTGAAGTCGTGTCGCGGCCAGCGGCAGTCGTTAAGGAACTAATAGAAAACAGTTTGGATGCGAACGGAAATCAGATTGACGTTGTTACGGACGGCGGCGGAGCCAAGCTCATCCGGGTCAGCGATGACGGTTGTGGCATTCCGCGCAACGAGCTGACGTTGGCGTTGACACGTCACGCGACGAGCAAGATCGGTTCTCTAAATGATCTCGACTCCATCCGCTCGATGGGTTTTCGGGGCGAGGCCCTGCCCAGCATCGCGGCCGTATCCCGGTTGCGACTTGCTTCAAGAACGAGAGATGCAGACGTTGGCAGCGAAATCGTCGTGGATAACGGCAGTTTCGGAGAAGTTGTCTGGAAGCAGGGCGCCGTAGGAAGCGTGGTCGAAGCGCGCGAACTGTTCTTTGCGATACCCGCCAGGCGCAAGTTCCTGCGTTCGGAACGAACAGAAAACGCACAGATCGAAGAAGCCTTGCGCGCGCTCGCACTGGCGCGGCCGTCTGTCGGTCTTTCGTGGATTCGCGACGGTCAATCGGTGCTCGAATTAGAACCGGCAGAGAAGAAGCCGTCCACGAGAATTGCATCGGTTCTAGGTCCGGCCTTCTTGTCGAGCGCACTTGAAATCTCGGCAAGTGCCAGCGGACTGGAATTGCGTGGCTGGGTGGGGTTGCCTACCGTCGCGCGGGCGCAGGCCGACCGTCAGTTTTTTTTCGTGAACGATCGGCCCGTGCGCGATCGGGTTGTTGCGCACGCCGTGCGCCAGGCTTTTGCCGATGTCCTGTTTCATGGTCGGCACCCAGTGTTTGTCCTCTACCTCGACATCGACCCGCGCGAAGTCGACGTCAACGTGCACCCGGCGAAGTCCGAGGTGCGATTCCGGCAATCGCGCGCCGTGCATGATTTTCTTTTTCGCAGTCTGCATGGGGCGCTGGCGCAAACGCGGCCACAGCCTGCCCCTTTCCCCAGCGTCCAGGACGCGGATTCCGGATCGGCCGAGCAGGGCGACCTGCGGATGCCGTGGCCGCAAGCGTTTCCACTGCGGCAAACCGAGGCTCACCGCGGCCAGGTTTCGGAATTGCACTCTTCCTGGGGTGGTTTGTACGACCACACCCGATCAACAGCCGTCGCGGCCTCGATTTCCGATCGCGTGCGCGATCCATTCCGCCCTGGTCTGCCGCACGATCGGCCGCGCCCGGCACCGGCGCAGGCGTCGTCGCCACCGTTGGGGTTCGCGCTGGCGCAGTTGCACGGCATCTACGTGCTCGCCGAAAACGCGCAGGGGCTGGTGCTGATCGACATGCACGCGGCGCATGAGCGGGTCACTTTCGAGGCCATGAAGGCGCAACGCGACGCGGGATCCATTCCGACCCAGCGACTCCTGGTGCCACTCCGACTCGAGGTAAGCGCAGCCGAGGCGGACGCGGCGGAGCGATTCGCGGAAGCAAATCTCGCGGTCGGTATCGAGCTTGCGCGCAGCGGTCCGCGCGAAGTTTCGGTGCATGCGATTTCGGCGCTGCTGGCCGAAGGCGACACAGCGCGTCTGGTGCTCGATTTGCTGGGCGAGCTGACACAAGAGAGCGGCGATCCGCATTGGCTGCTCCGCCAGCAGGATGCGCTGCTGGCCAACATCGCCTGCCGCGCGGCCGTGCGTGCGCACCGCACCCTCAGCCTTCCGGAGATGAACGCGTTGCTGCGCGACATGGAACGCACCGACCGCAGCGATCAGTGCAATCACGGCCGCCCGACGTGAGTGCAGCTTGGCATCGACGATCTCGACCGGCTGTTTCTGCGTGGCCGCTGAACCCGCGAGAACAGCGCACGCCGCGTATGCTGCGCAGCGACTCCCGATGCCGCATCATTGGCGTAACCAGATTGAGCAAGAGATCAGCGAGGAAAACCCGAATGAAGGTTCTGTGCGTCATGAGTTTGTTGACGGCTGCGATGGCGTTGGGCGCGGTTGACACCGTGTTGCCCTCAGCAGATGTACATCGGGCCGGGATCGAGCAATGGCGCGGCGAACGCGTCGAACGGCTGCGCGATCCCAATGGCTGGTTGACGCTGGTCGGGCTGCACTGGCTCGATGCCGGATGGCAAACGGTCGGCGCGCATGCAGACAACGACATTGAATTGACCGTCGGACCAGAGCACCTGGGCCGAATCGGACTCATCGACGGCAAGGTTTGTATTGAGCCGCGCGCGGAGGCGGGCATCACCATCGAACACGCGGCCGCGACGACCGACAAGACGCAGAAGCACATCGTGCTCGCACCTGATTCCGCCAAGCAGCCGAGCGTGGTGCGCATGGGCGCAGCAAACTTTGTGGTGATCGAGCGCTCAGGACGGTTCGGGCTGCGCGTCAAGAATCCGGAAGCGCCGACGCGCACCGGGTTCACTCAGCTCGACCAATTTCCGATTGATACGGCGTGGCGTTTCGAAGCAAGCTTCGAACC
>JBKJND010000001.1:0-5039 GCA_046596095.1 Ahniellaceae bacterium
AACGACATCGAGGGAAAGTCCCTTGAGAACTTCGCGCTCGCCGACGCGGACGTGCAGGTTGTGGATTTTCAGCATTGCTGTGAGTTCCGGAGTGGTTGCGACTGGCGTGGAGCCATGGGTGGGTGAAGCGCTTGAAGCGTGGCGTGACAATGAAAAGATTGAAGTCTGTGAATCCTGCCGCTCGCCAATCCAACGCCGAGACGTTCGACCAGGCTCTGCGAATGCTTCTGTGCGGCAAGCATGCGTCCATGCGGCAGCAATCCGGCCCGGCCCTCCATGGCCGTGCGTTCGGCGGGTCGCGCCAGTGGCGCGACAATTCCCGGCAAACTCATCCGCCAGCAAGCGTCCCTGCGGCTTGGCGCTGGCCCGCACATCCATGTGCGGGCGTTCGGCGGGTCGCGCCAGTGGCGCGACAATTCCCGCCTCACTCATTGCGGAGGACGTTGCCGGGGAGGAACTGCCAGGTGCGCGTGACGTGCAGCACGTCGATGTCCTCCTTGACTTCGGGTAGGGGCGCGAACGGCGCGGCGAGTCGCAGGATGCGCACCGCGGCCTCGTCCAGCACGTTGTGCCCGCTCGGCTGGATGATGTCGATGCGCTCGATGCTGCCATCGCGACGCACCGCGACAGTGAGCACAAGATTGCCGGTGAGCGCACGGTTGCGCGCCTCATCCGGATAGTTGAGGTTGCCGATGCGCTCGACGCGCGCGACCCACGCGCGCATGTAGGCGGCGTAGGCGTATTCGCGCGTGCTGGCCGAGATGAACTTGCGTCGCGGCCGCTTGGCGTAGGCGGCGCTGTCGCGCTCGATTTCGGCGGCGAGACGCGCCATCTCGACACTTTGCGTGATCAGTTCGCGCGCGGTGACGGGCGGCGGCTCGGGAGTCTCGCGGCGTGCGCTGTCGGACGGTGCCGTGACGGGCGACTCCGCTACGGTAGTCAGCACGCGCGTCGGGGTAGCCTTTGTTTGCGGCGGGCCACCCGCCACCATGGGCGCGGGTGCGAGGCCCGGCGAGACCTTGGGCAACGGACTGCTGACGCGTTCGCGCGGACGCTTCGCTTCATCCGATTCGCCGCCGCCTTGCTGCGCCGCGTTGGCAAGAAAATCGACTTTGTCGGGCGTGGCCTCGGTTTTCGACGGCACCAGAATTACATCGAGTGCGGGCAGCGACAGCGCCGGCGGCTCCGAGGTGAACGTCACGCCGAGCACGATCACTCCGTGCACCAGCAAGGAAAACAGCATCGTCACGGCCAGTCGTTCTCCCGCGCCGATCACCGGTGCAGCCGAGTGACTCATGCAGCGGGGGCCCGCGCGCATTCCTGCTCGACCGCCTCGATCACGAGTGCGCCAATATCGAGCCCGCACTGCGCGTCGAGTTCGCGAATGCCGGTCGGACTCGTCACGTTGATTTCGGTGAGGAAGTCGCCGATCACATCAAGGCCCACGAACAAAAGTCCACGACGACGCAATTCCGGACCCACCTCGGCGGCGATCCAGCGGTCGCGTTCGCTCAAGGCCTGCGCGCGGGCGACGCCGCCGCGCGCGAGATTGCCGCGAAAGTCCCGGCCCTGCGGCACCCGCGCCAACGCGTGCGGCACCACTTCGCCGCCAATCATGAGTATGCGTTTGTCGCCGTCGACGATCTCCGGCAGGTAGCGTTGCGCGAGCGCGAAGCGCGTGCCGTCGCCGGTCAGCGTCTCGAGGATCACATTCAAGTTGGGATCGTCCGCGTGCGAACGGAAAATCGAGCGTCCGGCCATGCCGTCGAGCGGCTTCAACACCACCGCACCCTGCTCGTCCACGAAAGCGCGCAATTCCGACGCGTCGCGCGCCACGCGCGTCGGCGGGCAGCACTGCGGAAACTCCAGCGCAAACAACTTCTCGTTGGCATCGCGCAGCGCCTGCGGGCGGTTGAACACGCGCACCCCGGCGCGTTCGGCCGCGCCCAGCACCAGCGTGTCGTAATGGAATTCCGAATCGAAGGGCGGATCCTTGCGCGCCAGCACCACGTCCAGGTCACGCAGAGCGATCTGGCGCGGTGTATCCAATCGTGACTTTATTGAGTCGTGCGACGAATCGAATTCGATTCGCCGCGTGGCCGCCCAGGCTTCGCCATCGCGCAACGACAGCGACGCCGCGGCGAGGTACTCGAGCCGATGACCGCGCCGGGCCGCCGCTTCAAGAATGGCGAGCGTCGAATCCTTGGCGGGCTTGAGACGCTCGATGGGATCCATCAACACGCCGATCGAGAGGGTCATGCGAAGTCCGGCGTGGCGCGAAGCGTCGAGTTTAGCCGTGTCGCCCCGGGCCGCTCGCGTCGGAACTTGCACGATCTTTGCTTGACACATCCGACGTGGCTTGAAATAAGGATATCCGGGACAGCGACGATCCAACGCGCTGGAGCGCTTTTGGGGTATCGTCGCCGGGGGCAAGGCGTATCAACGAGCCGGAGCAAGTGCATGGGTAGTACAACCGTCAGCGGCTCGCTCAACGGACTCAAGGTCATGGTGATCGACGATTCGAAAACAATTCGGCGCACCGCCGAGACGTTGTTGAAGAAAGAAGGCTGCGACGTGATCACTGCGGTCGACGGGTTCGAGGCCTTGTCGAAAATTTCCGACCAGCAACCCGACATCATCTTTGTCGACATCATGATGCCGCGCCTGGACGGCTATCAGACCTGCGCCTTGATCAAGAACAACCAGCTGTTCCGCTCGACTCCTGTCGTGATGCTTTCTTCGAAGGACGGAATTTTCGACAAGGCTCGCGGCCGCATCGTCGGCGCCGAGCAGTATTTGACCAAGCCGTTCACGCGCGACGAGTTGCTCGGCGCGATCCGTCGTCACGTCGACGCCGCCGCCTGAGACGCCTCCGGAGCATCGCTGCCATGGCCCACATTCTCATCGTTGACGATTCCCCCACCGAAGTGATGATGCTGAGCGACATTGTGCGCAAGGGCGGACACCGCGTCAGCACCGCATCGACCGCAGCCGAAGGCATCACGCTGGCGCGAGACGAGCTTCCCGACCTCATCCTCATGGACGTGGTCATGCCGGAGATGAACGGCTTCCAGGCGACTCGGAGTCTCAGCCGCGATCCGCTGACCGCCGAGATTCCAGTGATCATCGTGACGACCAAGACCATGGAAACCGACCGCTCGTGGGGTATGCGCCAGGGTGCGCGCGATTTCGTGGTCAAGCCGGTGCGCGAGCGTGATTTGCTGGAGCGAATCGGTCACGTGCTGAGTGGCGGCGGAGCTGCGGCGTGAGTCGACGCAAGCGCAACGTTGCGGTCAAGCCCAAGACAACGGGCAATGCAGCTGCTGCGCCTGGCGCGATCGACGACGTCGATCTGCGTGATGCTGCGGCGGTAGCCGACGCGATGATTGCAATCGAAGCCGACGAGCACCCGGACGATCCGGAGGCGTCCGACGCGGTGGCTGCCGCGATTTCCCGGGAGATCGAAGCGGCGCGAGCGAGCGAGGAGTCCTATTCGATTGAAGCGGCGGGCGAGAGCGACGCAACCCGCGAGAATGAAACATCTGCCGGCATCGAAGCGAGTAATGCCGGTGAAGCGCTCGACGCCGACGATTCGTCGCCTGCGGAACTTGTGGACGAAGAGACCCGCAACCCCTATGCGGTTTTGGCCGAATACGAGCAGCGCAGTTTCGCGCACGTCGCGGCCAGCGCGGCCCAGGTGCAGGCGCCGGGGCTCTGGCGCGGCATCGCTTTTCGCATCGGCGCGCGCAGGCTCATGGCCTCGATCACCGAAGTGTCCGAAATTCTGCCGGTGCTGCACCACACGTCGGTCCCCGGTACGCAGCCCTGGCTGCTCGGCGTGGTCAACGTGCGCGGCACGCTGGTGCCGCTGGTCGACCTGCGCGGCTATATCGAAGGTGGGCGCACGCCGCTCGGCGATACCAGCCGCATGCTGGTGGCGCGGCACGGTTCCAATGCCATCGGCTTGCTCGTCGAGGAAGTGTTGGGGCAACGCAATCTGACGGCGGAAAACGATCCGCTCAAGCTGGAAAACGATGCGGCCAACTGGGCGCGTTTCGTGCCGGCGCATTTTGAGCTGGACGGCAAGCTTTGGGGTGTGTTTTCGATGGCGGCGCTGGTGACAGCGCCCGATTTTCTGCACGCTGCCGCGTGATCGCGCAGCGGGCACAGGTGTCACGGATGCAAGGCGTGAAAAATGGGACGGCCTCGGGCCCGGCGTCGCGCGATTGGTACGCGCGGTCGGGTCGTGACGCAGTCAATGCGAATCCACATCGATCACTGGGCGAGGTAGCGAGATGAGTACGACGGGCGCATTGGCGGGGCGACTGGGTCGCGGCTTCCAGTTCTGGGGATTGATTGGTCTGGCCGCGCTGACGGTGCTGATCGTCAACTCGATCTGGGCAGGCATCAAGAACAACGAGGATCGACAGGCGGCAGCGCACGTCGCGGCGATCCAGGTGTCTTCGCAGCAGATCACCAAGTTCGCGTCGGAATCGGCGGCGGGCAACCTCGATGCGTTTGAGGAACTCAACAGTACTCGGCTCGACATCGAACACCGTGTCAAGGCGTTGCTGGATGGCGGCAACAAGGACATCAAAGGCGCCGACTCGATCCCGGCTTACAAGAACCAGGGCGACATGGGACCTTCGCTGACCAAGCTCAAGGCCACGTGGGCCGAGATGAACACGGCCGCGCAGACCATCATCGCCAACAAGCAGACGGTGCTTGACATCGCCGACACGGCCAACGACTTCTCGGCCAAAATGCCGCAGCTGACGCAAGGCATGGACGAGATCGTGCGCGTGTTGCAGGAGCGCGACGCCCCAGGCACGCAGGTGTACTTCGCGACCCGCCAGCTGCTGCTCGCCGACCGCATGTTGCGCCGCGTGAACGAAATCCAGCAGGGTGGACCGGGTGCGGTCAGTGCAGCCGACAGTTTCGGCCGAGACGCCAATTTCTACGGGCAGGTGCTCACCGGCCTCATGAACGGCAACGAGATCATCCCGCGTCCGCTGACCGACCCGCAGGCACGCGAGATC
>JBKJND010000059.1:0-5179 GCA_046596095.1 Ahniellaceae bacterium
CCGTGGAGCAAGCGCTCGCGTTGCGTGGCGACTACTTTGAGGCGCGTTTTAATCTCGGATTGCTGCACGCGGCAAACAGCAATCCCGATGCCGCGCTGGTCGCGTACGCGGAGGCGCTGCGGCTCAAGCCCGACGACGTGGGCGCGCTGACCAATCTCGGCAATGTGCTGAGGGCGCAAACGCGCGTCGACGAGGCGGCCCCGCTGCCCGAACGCGCATACGCGTTGCGCGCAGATGCCGATAGCTCGACGAATCTCGCGGTCCTGCGCGTCGATCAAGGACGATACGGTGATGCGCGTGCGCTGGCGCAGCAGGCGATCGCGATCCAGGCCGGGAACGCGCAGGCATGGCAGACACTTGGCGTCGCGGCGCGGATGGAACACGACGCCGACGCCGCAGTGGTCGCGTTGCGCGAAGCTTTGCGCCACGCACCCGACGACGTGACTTCGCAGATCGAACTCGCGCTCGCGCTCGCGGACACAGGCGCGCACGAAGAGTCGCAGCAACGTCTTGCGTCACTTGCCATGCGCTGGCCGGAGTCCACGCGTCTGCGCTGGCTGGCCGCGCTCGCGCTGCCTGCGGTGGTCGCTGACGAAGACGCAGTCATGCGCGCACGCGCTAAATTCGAAACGGGACTTGCCCGCATCGAGCGCGATACTTTTCTCGATACGCCCGCGCAAATCGCGGCGGCCTTCGAAGCTGCCAACAGCGTCTTGCCATTTCATCTGCATTATCAGGCGCGCGACAACACCGACCTGCAACGCCGCTTCGGCGCACTCGTGTCGCGCTGCGTTGCCGCGGCCGCGCCTGACCTGACGGCACCGTGCGACTGGGCTGCCCGCGCGCACGATAATCGTGTGCGCGTCGGTTTCGTCAGTTCCCATTTTTACGCGCACAGCGTCGCGCGCTTTTTCGGCAGTCTCGTAACCGGGCTGGATCGAAGTCGTTGCGAAACTTTCGTGTGGCACACCGGTGAAACTGCGGACGCCACGACCGCATCAGTTGCCAATGCGGTCGATCATTTTCAGCACCACTTCGCACCGCCGCTGCAAGTCGCGCGCGCGATCCGCGCCGCGCGCCTTGATGTGCTCGTATTGCTCGACGTGGGCATGGATCCGGCCATGCAGGTATTGGGAAGTCTGCGACTGGCCCCGGTGCAGTGCGCGGCTTACGGTCATCCCGTCACGACGGGCCTTGCGCATGTGGACTATTTCCTGAGCGGCGAGTTGCTCGAGTCACCCGACGGCGAGCGCGACTACAGCGAAGTGCTGGTGCGACTGCCTGGGATTGGCGTGTGTCCCGAGCAGCCGCCAACTGGCGGCGATGGCGCCTGGCTGCACGCCGTGGCGGACGACTTGCCGTGGCTGCTGTGCCTGCAGAATCCGCTGAAAATGAGCCCCGATTTCGACGATCTGCTGCTGGAGATACTGGCTTCCCATCGCGTACGAATCGGCGTGTTTTCGGTAGCGCCGTCGATCGCCGCACGCTGGCGTGAGCGCATCGGGACCAAACTCGATACGCGCGGCGGAGACATCAGCGCTCGACTGCATCTGCTCCCGCCGGTGACTCACGCCGATCTCGTGGCCGGCATCGCGCGCGCGACGCTGGTGCTCGACACGCCGCATTTTTCAGGCGGATCGACATCGCTGGACGCGATCGCGGCCGCGACTCCCATCGTGGCGTTCCAGGGCAATCGCCTGCGCGCCAATCAAACCGGTGCGATGCTCAAAATCGTCGGCGCCCCCGAACTGATCGCTACCAGCGCCAACGAATACGTCGACATCGTGCGCCGGCTACTTGATCACGATGCGGAACGCCGTCGCCTGAGTGAGGCCTTGCGCACCGGCGCGTCACGCCTCTTCGACGATTCCGCTCCCGTCGTCGCCCTGCAGCGGTTCCTCGAACACGCGGTAGCAACGTTTTCCGACACATTTCAGACACTACGGTAACTGCCTACGACTGTGCTTCGCGCTGCTTGTGCCGGTGGCATGTCGTTATCGAACAGCGTAGTGTGAAGCCGTCGGAATCAATCTTCCGTGGGGAACGCGATGATCCGCTTGTGCGGCCATTCACGCGCTGACCTGAGCTGCTTGGTAGCAGTGCTGGGTCTGGCGCTGTTCGCGCCGCTGGCAGTGGCGCAGTCGCCGCCGATCTTCCTGCTGCAATATTCGGCCGACATGGGCGCGAACATTGTTGGCGCGAGCAGGTTCGCCGCACGCAGGGACTATGTCGTCGATACTCTGGTCGGCAATCGCAGTCCGGTTTCGATTGCCGGTTTGCCCGATCGCGTCGATCTGAAAGATTTCCACATCGATCCCAACGGCGACGTGTTGTTTTGCCTGGATATCGGCGCCACGCTCGGTGGTATTTATTTCAGGCCCGCCGACGTGATCAGACGTTCCGCCGGCACCTTCAGCAAATTCTTCGACGCGGCAGCCGCAGGCGTGCCAGCGGGCGTGCATTGCGATGGCGTGGCGCGCAGCGGCATCGCGGGCTCTCTGTTGCTGTCGTTCGATCGGACCTTTGCGGTAGGCGGCTTAACGGTGCGTCCCGCCGACGTGATCGCATTCGCAGGCGGATTTGGCGCCAAGCTCATCGACTCAAGTGCGCTTGGGCTCGCGGCCAGGCTAAACGTCGATGCAGTGGATTCGATCGGCACCGCGACCGACCTGCTGATCTCGTTCGACACCGGCGGTCAAGTGGGTGGCGTGACCTTCGCCGACGAGGACATCCTGCAACTGCGTTTGTCCGACTCCACCTGGAGCAAGCGCTTTACGGTGATTGGTTTCTCCGACCGCTGGGGCGCCGCCAACCTCGACGGTCTGGCCACGGCGTCCAACGCCGACACCTTGTTCAACAACGGCTTCGAATAGGAGGCAATCATGAATCGTAATTCCTGGATCGTTCTGTGCAGCGCCGTGTTTGCGCTCGGCTCAAGCTCAGGCAATGCCAGCGACGGCGCGCTCGAAATCAATCAGGATTGCGCAGAGGTAGGTTGCTTCGTGGGAGATACCGCGGGGTTTCCGGTGACGATCAGCGTGCCGGGCCGCTACCGATTGACCTCGAACTTGAACACCCCGACGAGCGGCAACATAAACGGGATCCAGGCGGGCACCGGTGTCATTTCTTCAGCGCTCTTCGATATCGACCTCAATGGCTTCGAGGTTTTCGGCGGCGGCAACTGCACCGGGACCCCCGTCACGAGCTGTACGGCAGGATCGACCGGATTCGGAATCGCGTGCGTCAACAACGGTCAGACGGTGCACATCCACGGCGGCGTCGTCCGCGGCTTTGGAACAGGAATACTGTTGGGTGCAGCCGGCAGCGGCAGCTCGATCGAGGACGTCGTTGTGACCGAAAGCAGCGGAACGTTCTCCGCCCTCAATCCCCAGACCGCAAACAACGCTGGAATTTTCTTCGACCGCGTTCGCATCGTCCGCAATAACGGTACTGGAATGACAAGTTCAGTCGCGGGCCGGATGTTCATTCGCAATTCGACTTTTTCCGGGAACAGAGAGGTGGGCGTCAGCCTGTCCGGCGGCTTGACTATCACGGATTCGACATTTGCCGACAACGGCGGCTTGGGACTCAATTGTTCGGGCACCTGCGCACTGGGGCGCAACAGCTTCTTCAACAACGCCCCCGACGGAACGACGATGCCCACCCAATTCAATGTCACAGCACTTCGCGACATGGGCGGCAACGTCTGCGAAGACGGTACCTGTCCCTAGACGCCCGGAAATCGGATGCCTCAATCGCAATGCAGAGTTGCATCAATCGCGCAGCGCAACTAGTGGCGAGAATATGCAGGAGCGACGCCAGTCGCGACAACAGATCCCAAAGCTGGCGCATGTCTTCGGTTTGCGGTCGCGACTGGCGTCGCTCCTACTAGAGCAGCGCGCGGAGTCGGTAGAGGGCGGCAAGGGCTTCGCGTGGGGAGAGCTGGTCGGGATCGAGTTCGTCGAGTGCCTCGCGCAGAGTTGCGAGTTGAGCGAAACGCATGGCGTTTTCTGCGTGCAGGTCCGTCGTCGCGACGCCGCCGAATAACCCAAGTTGCGGTGACGTGACGGACGCTGCGGTCGACGCGTCGAAGTGATGGGCGTGCGCGGCTTCCGCGCGGCGCTCAAGCCCGGCGAGTAATTCGCGTGCATGTACGATCACGGGACGTGGCACACCGGCGAGCGCCGCCACCTGCAAGCCAAAACTGCGATTGGCCGGACCGTCTCGGACCGCGTGCAGAAACACCAGACCATCGCCGTGCTCCAGCGCGTCGAGATGCACGTTGGCGACGCCATCCAGCGTGTCTGCGAGCGCGGTCAGCTCGAAGTAGTGCGTGGCGAACAATGTGAACGCGCGATTCTGCGTCGCCACATGAGTGGCGCAGGCATGCGCGAGCGCGAGTCCATCGTAAGTGGATGTGCCGCGTCCGATCTCGTCCATCAGCACGAGGCTCAGCGATGTCGCATTGTGCAGGATGTTCGCGGCTTCGGTCATCTCGACCATGAAAGTCGAGGCGCCGCGCGCAAGGTCGTCGTTGGCGCCAATGCGCGTGAATATGCGGTCGATGGGGCCAATCGTCGCGGCATCGGCGGGTACGAAACTGCCCACGTGCGCGAGCAGCACGATCAGCGCGTTCTGGCGCATGAAGGTCGACTTGCCGCCCATGTTGGGTCCTGTGACCACCAGCATGCGGCGATCCGGATCGAGCTTCAGGTCATTGGGCTCGAACGGTTCGTCGCGCACCGTTTCGAGCACGGGATGGCGACCGCGCACGATGTCAATACCTGGCGCGTCGACCAGCGTGGGCATGCACCAGTTCAGCGCGCGCGCACGCGCCGCCAGGTTGCCCAGCACATCGGCTTCAGCGAGAGCCGCAGCGAACTGCTGCAGTGGCGCGAGTTGCAACGCCAACGCATCCAGTAACTGCTCGTACAACCAGCGCTCGCGCGTCAGCGCCCGATCGCGCGCGGAGAGCACCTGATCTTCGAATTGCTTGAGTTCCTCGGTGATGTAACGCTCGGTGTTCTTGGTGGTCTGGCGGCGCGTGAAGTGGGCGGGCACACGCTCGGCCAGCGCGCGACCAGTCTCGAGGTAATAGCCGTGCACGCGGTTGTAGCCGACCTTGAGCGTGGCAATGCCGGTGGCCGCGCGTTCCCGTGCTTCCAGGTCAATCAGGAAC
>JBKJND010000193.1:0-9131 GCA_046596095.1 Ahniellaceae bacterium
GATTTGCCCGCACCCGACAGGCCGGTAAGCCAGAGCACGCATGGCCGTTGTCGCTTGAGCGCGGCATGCGCCTGCCGATTGATGTCGAGTGGCTGCCAGTGCACGTTGGCAGAACGCCGCAACGCGAAATGGATGAGACCTGCACCCACGGTCTGGTTGGTCAGCCGATCGATGATGATGAAGCCGCCAAGATCGCGATTGACGCGATACGGCTCGAACGCGACCACGCGATCAAGCTCCATCTCGCAGACGCCGATCTCGTTGACCAGCAGCTGATCGGCCGGCTGATGTTCGAGCGTATCGACGTCGATGCGGTACTTGATCGGTGAAAGCGTGGCCGTCGCCGACTGCGCACCGAGCTTGATCAGATACTCCCGCCCGCGCAGCAAGGGCGCGTCGTGCAGCCAGATGAGGGTCGCCTCGAACTGTCGGCCCACGTCCACCGGCGCGTCGAAAGCGCAAATGACATCGCCGCGCCCGACATCGATCGCGTCCGATAACGTCAACGTGACCGCAGCCCCCGTACCTGCCGCGTCGAGATCGCCATCCAGGGTGACGATGCGTTCGATGCGGCTCTCACGTCCGGACGGCATCACGCAAATCCGTTCGCCAACCTTCGCAACGCCACTCGCAACGCTGCCTGCGAATCCACGAAAGTCGAGATGCGGACGGTTGACCCACTGCACCGGCATGCGCAACGGCGCAGCGTCGGCAAACTCCGAACTCTCGGCGGCTTCCAGTGCTTCCAGCAGCGTCGGCCCCGCATACCACGGCATGTTCCTGCTGCTGCGCGTGATGTTGTCGCCCTGCGTGCCGGACAGAGGAATCGCGATAAGGCCGCTGACGCCAAGGCACCCGGCATAGACGCGAAATTCGCTCTCGATCGATGCGAAAGTCTCGCGCGACCAGTCGACCAGATCCATCTTGCTCACCGCCAGCACGAACTGCCGCACGCCGAGCAGGGACGCCAGGAAACCATGGCGACGTGTCTGCACCGAGAGGCCCATGCGTGCGTCAACCAGCAGCACGGCAACATCCGCCGTCGAGGCGGCGGTGACCATGTTGCGCGTGTACTGCTCGTGGCCCGGCGTGTCGGCGACAATGAACTTGCGCCGCGCAGTCGCGAAAAACCGATACGCGACGTCGATGGTGATGCCCTGCTCGCGCTCTGCGTCAAGGCCATCAAGCAGCAGTGCGTAGTCGATCTCGGCGCCGCGCGTGCCGACACTTTGCGAATCGCGCGCCAGCGCGTCCAACTGGTCGTCGAGCAGCGCGCCGCACTCGAACAACAAACGACCAATCAACGTACTCTTGCCGTCGTCGACGCTGCCGCAGCTGACGAATCGGAGCAGCGAACGCGTGGCCGGTGACGCCGCGATGCCCGTGCGCTGCCACTTTTCCGGTGCCAACGCGCTCATCAGAAATACCCCTCCTGTTTCTTGCGTTCCATCGATGCCGCGGCGTCATGATCGATCATGCGGCCCTGTCGCTCCGACGTACGCGCCGATTGCATCTCGGCGACGATGGCGCCGAGCGTGTCCGCCTCGGACAGGACAGCCCCCGTCAACGGATAGCATCCCAGCGTGCGGAAACGCACGCGCCGCAACAGCGGCACCTCGCCGTCGCGCAGCGGCAGCCGGTCGTCGTCGACGAGGATCAACGTGCCGTCGCGCTCGACCACCGGCCGGTCGGCGGCGAAGTACAAAGGCACGATCTCGATGCGCTCACGCTCGATGTACTGCCAGACATCAAGCTCGGTCCAGTTCGACAGCGGAAACACGCGCATGCTCTCGCCTGCATGCACGCGCGCGTTGTAAAGCCGCCAGAGTTCCGGCCGCTGGTTGCGTGGGTCCCAGCGATGCTGCGCCGAGCGAAACGAGAACACCCGCTCCTTGGCGCGGGATTTTTCCTCGTCGCGCCGAGCGCCGCCGATCGCCGCATCGAAGCCATGACGATCCAGCGCCTGTTTCAGGCCCTGCGTCTTCCACAGATCGGTATGCACAGTTGCGCCGTGCACGAATGGATTAATGCCTCGTGATTGCGCATCCGGGTTGATGTGCACGATCAGCGGCATGCCGCTCGCAGCAGCGACTCGGTCGCGCGCTGCATACATTTCGCGAAACTTCCACGTCGTGTCGACGTGCAGCAACGGAAACGGCGGCGTCGCCGGAAAGAACGCCTTGCGCGCGAGATGAACCAGCACCGAGCTGTCCTTCCCCATCGAGTAAAGCATCACGGGGCGCGCGGTCTCTGCCATCACCTCCCGCAGGATATGAATGCTCTCGGCTTCGAGCTGGTCGAGGTGTGTGAGCGGCGTCATCTGGGGAATGGCTTGCGGCGACCGGTTCGAGAGCACAGCGCCGGAGTGTAATGGCGCCTCGGCTGCGCGCAGGCCGTATCGCCGTTTCCATCATGCCGTTTCGGCCGAACGCCAGTCTGCTATGGCATAAAACCACGACTCAACCGAAAACGAAAACGCCGCCTGGATCGGCGGCGCTGTCGTCGGATATTCGGAAAACTCAGCGCAATGCGCTACTTGTCGTCGCCGTCGGCTTCGTCACGTTTCCCGTCATCTCCTTCGTCCCTGTGCACGCGTGGCTCCTCGCCCTGCTTGTACATCTCCTTGGCCACGCTGTTGCTCGGACCTGTGTCTTCATCAATCAAGGGCGGCTTCTTGCCAGGCTGCGGCACGATGGCCGCGTTCTCGACGATAGCCTCGCCGTTGTGCAGCTTGTCCTGCGCAACTTTCTTGTCGTGCGCAATATTGCGTTCGTCGGTCATGCACCACTCCATCGGATTGATTGGTGGATCGACTCTGACTCCTTGCCGGAGTCGGCGATGTGAAATGCAACTCGATGAACCTGGACCGTTCAGCTATTACTTCAAGTTGAAGGCGAATCAGCGCGCGCAACCGCGAGTAAACCGTGTCGCTGCGCTTCTGCTCTGCAATAAACTTCCGGCTCGCGTCAAGATCGGCGACTTGCGCACGCACGGTTCCCAGTTGGCGCGACCAACGTCTGGCGGCAGGTCGCATGGGTCCCACGAGGGAAGACTTGGATGCGCGCAAGCTTGCTCGACGCCGCGTCAACGGAGCGGGACGCCGGACGGAAAATCTTCAGGATTTTCGTCGAAGGCGACGACCTGTTCGACGCCATGCTCGGCGATGTCGAGCACGCAGCCGAAACAGTGCGAATGCAGACCTGCATCTTCGCCGATGACGAAGTAAGTTTGCGTTTCGTGGAGGCGCTGTGCCACGCCGCATCTGGCGGCAACGCGATCGTGCTGCGACTCGATGCGTTCGGAGCATGGAACGGGCTCGTCCGCGACAGTGAAGAGCGACTGCTACGCGCCGACGTGCTGCTGCGCTGGAGCCGCGCATGGTCGTGGCGAAGTCCTTTCACGCTGTTCCGACGCAACCATCGAAAACTCCTCATTGTCGACGGACGCGTCGCCTATCTCGGCGACTTCAACATCCATCGTGAGAACTCGCGCCGGGCGTTCGGTGAAAAAGCGCTGGCGCGATTCGCATGTTCGGGTGCTGGGTCCGGCGGTGCAGGAGGCGATAGCCACGCTCGGACTCGCCCGCGGCGGCGGTCGGGTGGTGGCTGCGCCAGTGGCTGTAGCGGACGGCGGCGAAACGACCACTCTCGCCTTATATGGAACAGTCCGCCAGCGTCTGGCCAAAGCGTGATGCGCTGATCGGCATGCGAATGGGGGCGCCGGCTCGCTCATGACCCAATGGCTGGCGAGCGCAGACCGCGCGGGAGAATCGCCGCGGGCTCGTCATTGTGAATGGGTTGATGCTGAGGTCCGAGGTATTGATCGAACTGCATGGCGATATTGCGCAGAGACAGTCGGCCCCGAGGAGTAACAGCAACACGTCGCGGCTCCATCCGCACTAACCCGTCCGCCGCGAACTGCCGAAGTCCTTCAAGAGCGTCAGCGAAATACTTGCCGAAATCGATCGAGTAACGGCGCTCGAGCGCCTCTATCGCGATCTCTCCCTGACACATGATCTGCTGGATCACGTCGGCGCGAATCTGATCGTCTTCGCTCAGCGTCACGCCGCGGAATACCGGCAGGTGGCCGGCATCCAGCGCTATCTGCCAGCTCGGTTGGTCGCGCGCGTTTTGGCTGTAGCTGTTGCCTATGTGGCTGATCGCGCTCACGCCAAAACCGAGCAGGTCTGTGTCGGCGTGCGTTGTATAGCCCATGAAATTCCGGTGCAAGCCACCGCGCGTCTGCGCTTGTGTGAGGTCGTCGCCGGGTAGCGCGAAATGGTCCATGCCGATGTAGACATAACCCGCGGCGGTGAGCTTTTCGATCGCCAGCTCAAGCAGGCCGAGCTTGCTGGCGGGCGTCGGCAGATCGGTAGCATCGATCTGTTTTTGCGCTTTGAACATGGCAGGCAGGTGCGCATAGCTGTAAGCCGCGACGCGATCGGGCCGCGCCTGGATCACAGTGTCCAGTGTTCTTGAAAACCCCTGCGCGCTCTGCTTGGGCAGTCCGTAGATCAAATCGACATTGACCGAACGCATGCCGTATTCGCGGCAGGCATCGATGATCTCCAAGGTCTGCTCGACGCTCTGCACGCGGTTGACTGCCGCTTGCACTACCGGGTCGAAATCCTGCACACCGAGGCTGGCCCGATTGAATCCGATTCTTGCCAACTCGGCCACATCGGCTGCTGACAGGAATCGCGGATCGAGCTCGATAGAAAGCTCCAGCTCGCGTGATCCGGACAACGTGAATTGTCTGCGCAACGTCGCGACAACCTCCCCGAGTTGGGCAGATGTCAGAAAGTTGGGGGTGCCGCCGCCGAAATGCACCTGAATCACTTCGCGGTCGCGATCGAACAACGCCGCGGTCAGTTCGATCTCTCGATATAGGCGCGCAAGGTAGGCCTCGCAGCGCGACTGGTCCCGTGTGATGATGCGGTTGCATCCGCAGTAGAAGCACGGGCTCATGCAAAATGGCACGTGGACATAAAGCGAAAGGCGGCGTGGGATGGGGTCGCCGTTACTCTCCATCGCGGCCTCGCGTAACTGCGTCTCGCCAAACAACGACGAGAAGTTCGGTGCGGTCGGGTACGACGTATACCGCGGGCCGGGCACGTCGTAACGGCGCAACAGTTCCGATGTCGGCAGGGGCGGCGTTTTCATGTGGTGCAGGCTAAAGCTCACTTGCCCGAGCCACCTTGATCCGGATCAAATGCGAATTCCCTGCCCGTTCAGGCCGTATGCCAGTGGTTTTTCGTGACACCATGGTTCATGTCGACCGTTGAAGCCATCGATCTCGTACAACTGCGTCGTGGCTGCGCGCAATGCTCGTTGCAACAACTCTGTCTGCCAGCGGGAATCGATGCTTCCGAGTTGGCTCAGCTCGATGCAATCGTCAAGCGCCGCCGTCCAGTTGAGCGCGGTGAGCGGTTGTTCCGGCTCGGCGACCCGTTGCAGGCGGTCTACGTTGCCCGCGATGGCGCGTTCAAGACCGTCAGCGTCAACGAGGACGGCGACGAACAGATCATTGGTTTTCATCTGCCAGGCGAACTGATCGGACTGGACGCTCTCGGCTCCGGCATGCATCGCTGCGAGGCGGTGGCGCTGACGACCGCAAATGTATGCGAGGTTCCTTTCGACGAGCTTGCCAACGTCGCTGCGCATTTGCCCACGTTGCAGCAGCAGTTGATGCGAGTGATCGGTCAGAGCGTTGGCCGTGATCACGATCACATGGAAATGCTGGTGCGCAAGCAAGCCCACGAACGCATTGGATTGTTCCTGCATGGCCTGACCGAGCGCCTGCGCCGCATTGGTCAATCGGGAATCGATTTCAAGCTGCCGATGAGCCGCGAAGACATCGCGCGATTTCTCGGACTGGCGATTGAAACGGTCAGTCGCGGCTTCAGGCATCTGCAGGAGGATGGCGTCATTTCGGTGACGGGGCGGCGCGTGGAAGTGCTTGATGTGGAAGCGCTGGATCGTATGGCCCATGGTCTGGAAGCCCCGGCCGAGCGAGGCGCAAGCCGCACAGCGCGCTGAAATTTGCGCGGCTCGAAAAGGCAGCGAGCGGTGCACCGACCGCAACTGGTGCCTGCCGTGGACTATTCGCTGCCGTCAAACCACGGTGCCGAAAAGAGCGCCCACGGCTGCGGTGATTGCCATCGCCAGCGCGCCCCAAATAGTGACCCGCCAAGCCGCGGTCCACGTATTGGCACCGCCGACCCGAGCGGCGATTGCGCCCAACAAGGCAAGAAACGCAAGTGAGCTAATCGCGACCCAGGCCATGAGCCCGCGCCCGTTCGTCGATGCCGCCACGGCCAACGGCAATGCTGCGCCCACCGCAAAGCTGGCGGCCGAGGCCAGCGCTGCCTGCACAGGCTGAGCGCTCAGGGCTTCGGAAATGCCGAGTTCATCGCGGGCATGAGCGCCGAGAGCATCCCGCAACATGAGCTGAGTGGCGACCTGTTCTGCGAGTGCGGGTTGAAGCCCGCGAGCGACATAGATGGCGGCAAGCTCACGCGCCTCAGCGGCGGGATCGTTCTCGAGTTCAGCGCGTTCGCGCGCGAGGTCGGCGCCCTCGGTGTCCGCCTGCGAATGCACCGAGACATACTCACCGGCAGCCATCGACATGGCCCCAGCCACCAGCCCGGCAATGCCCGTCATCAGAATGTTGCTCTGGCTGGCATTTGCAGCAGCGACGCCCAGCATCAGACTGCCTGTCGAGACGATGCCGTCGTTGGCGCCCAATACAGAAGCGCGCAGCCATCCGATGCGCGAGGTTCGGTGACTTTCGCTGTGGCGCCCAATTGTGCGGAGGCGAGCGGGCATCATTTATCCTCTGAGCAGCGCTTCAGAAAAAGTGGGGTCAGGATCGCAAGAGCTGTCGCAAGACTATTCCGTAGTCTCGCCGTCAAAGTGTTCAGATGAAGATTGTGCATCCGATTTCGCCGAATGCACCACGCCATCGCGATGCTCCGGCGGTCCGTACAGGGTGTAGAACTTGAGTGGCCGTGTCCTTCGGTTGTTGAACGTCGCTCAACACGTATCGCGGCCAGCCGGCTCAGAGTGTCAGTTCATGCAAAGTCTGCGTTGCGTCGTCGGGGTCCGACCGGCTCGAAAATCCGAGATAGTGTGCGAGATCGGACATTGCGTGGTTTTCCGATGAATCGAGCGAGTACATCGTTCGGATGCCGCGTGACCTTGCAACGTCGATCAGATTCTTCATCAGGGCGGTGCCCAGGCCTCTGCCCTGCCATGCGTCGCTCACTACCACGGCGCATTCGCAGCGAATGCCGGCCGCATCTGTTCCGTATCGACTGACGCCGACGATGCGATCCTTTGAAGCCTCCGCAACCGTCGCCGCAAAGGCGACGTCCTGCACATAGTCGATATCGGTAAAGCGCGCGATCATTTCGATGCTCGGAACGCCGATCTGTCCCAGAAAGCGCATCCGACGGCTGTTCGGCGAGAGACCTTCGATGAAGACGCGTTCGGCAGCACCATCCGCTTTTGTGATCGGGCGGATGACAACATGGCTGCCGTCGCCGAGGGTTTCGGTCCATCTCGGGAAACGGGCATTCATTGGTATGGGCTGCATCTGCATGCGTGTGCTCCTGAAGTGGCGGCCAGCTTAATCATCCTTGACACAAGGTGTTTGATCCAAATCAAGGCCGCCGAACTCCGCGGCCGATACGATCAACACTGTCGGCTCTCTTTTGCGCGAACCGACGCGCGGTAACATTTTTGATCCGCCGCTTGCGATGCCAGGTTCCGGGCTCGTTCCGCGTTTCCCATTCCAGACATGCGACCTTAGCCATGATCGCCAGTTCGAATTCATCGCTGCAGTTTCTCGGCGGCGCCGGCACCGTCACCGGGTCTCGTTATCTCATCGAGACCGGAGGCCGCCGTCTGCTTGTCGATTGCGGCCTGTTTCAGGGCTACAAGTGGCTGCGCGAGCGCAACTGGGCACCCTTCCCCGTCCCGGCGGCATCGATCGACACGTTGTTGCTGACGCACGCGCACCTCGATCATTCCGGATACATCCCTGCATTGGTCCGGCAGGGCTTTCGCGGCCAGGTGATCTGCACGGCCGCGACCCGTGAACTGTGCTCGCTGTTGTTGCCTGACAGCGGGTATCTCCTTGAGGAAGAAGCCCGGTACGCGAAGCGGAAGGGTTTTTCCAAGCACAAGGAGCCACTACCGCTCTACACACAGAAAGAAGCCCTGGCGAGTCTGAAGCGATTTGAAACCCGACCGTTTGGCGAAACCGTGGCTGTACTTCCCGGCGTGACCGCTCGCTTCAGTCCTGCGGGGCATATCCTGGGCGCTGCGCAAATCAGCCTCGAGGTCCACGGTCGGAAGCTGCATTTCACTGGGGACCTCGGCCGCAACACGGACGCGCTGATGAAACCACCCGCGCCGCTTGGCACAACCGACGTACTGGTGTGCGAGTCCACCTACGGCAACCGCGTTCATCCCGTCGCGGATGTTGAAGCAGAGATTGCACCGATCATTCGCCGAGTGGTCGCACGTGGCGGCGTAATCGTGATTCCCGCTTTCGCCGTAGGGCGCGCGCAGAGTCTCACGCTGCATCTTGCGCGGTTGCGTCAGCGCGGCGAAATCCCCGACATTCCGATCTTTCTAAACAGCCCGATGGCTGTGAGTGCCAGCGAGATATACCACCGCTATCAGGAAGAGCATCGCGTGACCGAGGACGATAGCCGCAGAGCGATCGAGGTGGCGACCATGGTGCGCAGCACCGATGAATCAAAGGCGCTCAATCAACGCCACGGTCCGATGATAATTATTTCCGCGAGTGGCATGCTCACCGGTGGGCGAGTGCTGCATCACCTCGTCGCGTTCGGTCCCGATCCGCGTAACGCCATCCTGTTGGCGGGCTACCAGGCGGGTGGCACTCGGGGTGCGTCGCTCGCCGCCGGTGCGAAGAGCGTGCGCATATTCGGACAGGACGTGGCGATCGGCGCGGAAGTCGTGGCCATACAGGGGATTTCCGCTCACGCCGACAGCGACGAGTTGATCGAATGGATGCGGGCGGCGCCGAGCGCGCCGGGTATGACTTATCTCACGCACGGCGAGCCCGACGCGTCCGATGCTCTGCGCAGGCGCGTTGAA
>JBKJND010000286.1:0-2688 GCA_046596095.1 Ahniellaceae bacterium
CCTGCTGTTTGCGAGCGGCTTCGCAAATGCCAGCGATGATGCGCGCGCGCTGCTGAGCCGCATGGGCGAAGCGCTTGCCACGCGCGAGTACGACGGCGTGCTGGTGTATTTGCACGACGGCCGCATTGAAACCTTGCGCGTAGTGCGCACCTACGAAAACGGCTTGCCCACGGCGCGCGTATCGGCGCTGAGCGGTGCGCCGCGCGCGATGGAGACCGCGCCCGATGCCAGCCAGTGCACCTTGCCGGATGGCAGCGTCACCACCATCCAGCGCGATTCGATGCAACATCTGACCGCGGCCGCGGCTGCATTGCAGAGCGTGCCGGATTCCATTTACCAGCTGCGCGTCGCGGGCGACGATCGCGTCGCCGGTTTTGACGTGGACATCGTCGAGGCCACACCGCGGGATGCAGCGCGGTTCGGTTTTCGGGTGTGGATCGCGCAGGCCTCCGGCATGTTGCTCGGGTCGAGTCGGCTGCAGCCGGACGGTCGGCCCCTCGAACAAATGATGTTCACGCAACTGCGGCTGGGTGTGGCTCATGCGCGTCCGCCCGCACCGTCGCTGCAGGCACTTCCGCCCGCGGGCGGATTGCCCGCGTTCGCGCTGGCGCCCAAGGACATCCCCGTCATCGAATTGCCGATGGGCTTCAAGTTGATTGGAGCCGGTCCTGGTCCACGGGCGCAGTCGCGGCACTATCTGTACTCGGACGGTCTTGCCAGTATTTCCCTGTATCTCGAACCGCCCAGCGAACTCACGCCGCCGGTGTCGGGCGTGTTGCGGCGCGGTGCGATTCACGTGCTCGAGCGTCGCGGCAACGCGAGCAGCGCGCTGCTGCTCGGCGATGTGCCCTCGAGCACGCTGCAGACCATTGCCGCTTCGTTGGTCCTCGATTGATCGTCGCGGTTGCGAGCAACAGTGGACTCGAATCCTTTCCATCCCGGTTTTTCCACGTCAGGAGAACAGTCGTGTCAGTGCGAATGTTGAAGCGGTCGATTTGGTCAGGTTTCTTCCTCTCGGCCGTGGCACTCGGGCTTTCGGCGCAGTCGCTGCCGGATTTCACGGGGCTGGTCGAGCGCAGCGCGCCTGCGGTGGTGAAGGTTTCCACCAAGCGCAGCAGCGATGTTGCTGAAGCCGCTCCGCAGAGCCAGGAGATACCCGAAGTGTTCAGGCGATTCTTCGGTCCAAACGCGCCCACGCCCCAGCCGCGCGGTCCCGCTACGGGCGTAGGCTCAGGCTTTATCATTTCTGACGATGGCTATGTGCTCACCAACAACCACGTTATCGAAGGTGCGGGCGAGATCACGGTGCGTTTGCGCGACAGGCGCGAGTTCAAGGCCCGGGTGGTCGGCCGCGATCCGCAAACCGACGTGGCCTTGCTCAAAGTCGAGGCGCAAGATCTGCCGACCTTGCCGCTGGGCGATTCCAAGCTGCTGAAGCCGGGACAGTGGGTGGTTGCCATCGGTTCGCCGTTCGGCCTCGACTATACGGTCACCGCCGGCATCGTCAGCGCGGTAGGTCGCAGCGCCGACGCGCGGCAGCGCTACGTGCCCTTCATCCAGACCGATGTCGCGGTCAATCAAGGCAATTCCGGCGGGCCACTGCTCAACATCCGCGGTGAAGTGATTGGAATCAACTCGCAGATCTTTTCCAACACCGGCGGCTACATGGGCGTGTCGTTCGCTATTCCGATTGAGACCGCGCGCAGCGTGGCCGATCAATTGCGTACAGGCGGCCGGGTGCGCCGTGGCTCGATTGGCGTCAACATTCAGGACGTCGACGGGGCGCTGGCCGAAGCACTGCGTCTACCGTCCGCGTCGGGTGCGCTCGTGCAACGTGTCGTACCGGGTTCCGCGGCCGCCAAGGCCGGCGTCCGAGAGGGCGACGTGATCGTCGAGTTCAACGGCGAAACAGTGATCGACTGGCAACAGTTGCCGCCTATGGTGGGTGCACAAAAGCCTGGCACGCGTGCGGAAGTTGCAGTGGTGCGCGATGGACGCACCCTGAAGTTGCCGATCACCGTGGACGAGTTGCAGGAAGACGCACCACTCGCGAGTGGCGAAGCGACGACTGCGGAAGACTCTGAGCTCACGAGCGACGCGCAGGCGACCGCAATGGGACTTACTGTGACCGATCCCGATAGCGCCACGCGCAAGCGGCTCGGCGTTGCCAGCGAAGGCGTCGTGGTGACAAAAGTGAGTGGAGCGGAAGCCCGGACCGCAGGGATCAACGCAGGCGACGTGGTCCTGATAATCGGCGGCACTCGTGCCGATTCGCTCGCGGCGTTCAACGCGGCCACCCGCAGCGCGCCCGCGGATCGGCCCGTCATGTTGCTCATCGTTCGCGGCGACGTCCGCCGCTTCGTCGCGCTTCGCCGCGACGCACCCCCCAACTAGACATCTCCGGCTCTCGTAGAGCGGTGCTATGCGCCGCTGCTCTTGCGACACGCATTCGTTGAACAGCAGCCGGACATAGTCCGGCTCCACAACAGCCGGCAACCTGTTCCGTCGCAATCTGCAATAATGCGCGGCTTTGCGCGGCCAGACCCGGCCCTTGCGCCTTCCGACTGCGAACCCGACTCTGTGCAATTCATCCGCAACTTCTCGATCATCGCGCACGTCGATCACGGCAAGTCGACACTTGCCGACCGCATCATCCAGATTTGCGGCGGCCTCGAGGCGCGCGAGATG
>JBKJND010000357.1:0-2905 GCA_046596095.1 Ahniellaceae bacterium
GGTGATCTCTGCCAAGGGACTGCTTAGGAAATAGCGGCAATAGGGGTCAGAGACATTGCCCGGTCGATGGCGGCGAAAGGGCGACATCGTTTGCCGACACCGTGCTCCGGCCAAGACTAGCCAGCCGCGAGCATCGGCATCGGTGCGGTCGAAGTGTTGCAGGATCTGGAGACGATCCACTCTGCGAGCAACAAGTTCGGCACCCAGGCCAACCACGCGATGACGGGATAGGCGGTCTCGAAGGGGATGCCGCTTATCATGGATATCGGCAGATAGATTCGCAGACTGACGGCGGCCAGCGTCAGCGCGAAATTGCGTGTCATCCATCGGCGATGCTCGTCGACGGCTCCGCGCCGGATGGCAGTGATTGCGCGCGCACCGGAATAGAGCCAGCACACCGCCAACGCCGCAAAGCCGAGTTTCGCCGCCACGCCGCCGAACGCGAAAGTGGAGATGTATAGGCCCGACAATCCTCCAACGAGGACACCGATCCCGAGGTAGATTCGCCCGGTTAGGCGATGCAGAAATCGGTGCGTGTTGCGCAGGCGGGCATGGAACTGAAAGGGGCCCAGCACCAGCGCAATGACCGAAGCAAAGATGTGCGTGTAGATGGCCGTCGAGTGGGCGATGAAGTTGGCCCGCATGTCGGGATGCACCGACGCGCCGATAGGCAGCGCGGTGTAGGCGAAGACCGCGTACCCGGCGACCGCGAGAGCGAGGAAGCAGACCAAACCCTTGAGGGTCGAACGCATGAATGAGGGCATCGTCATTGGGGTTCGAAAGTGGCTTCAAGCAGCGGACTCGGGCGACTCTCGACCTTCGTCGGTGAAGGTCGCGGAGCGTGCTTGCGATCGAGGTAGATGCGTGCCGCGATGGCGACGACGATGGGTGCGAACCAGGCGAGTTCCTGCGGCGGCACGATGTCGAAGGGGCTCAGCATGCGGCTGAGGCCCAGCCCGAGGAACGCTACGTGGGTGGCGATGCCGCTGCCGATCATGGCGCTGTAGTGTTCCTTGAGCCACCAGTTGCGCGCGGTGGGCGGAGCGCGCAACTGTCGCAGCATGCCGATGCCGGCGAGGATGCCGATCCAGCAGAATCCCGTGAGCAGCAGGTTCGGCAGCGTGAGCCCGATGATGAAGACGATGACGCCGCTGCCGACGTTGAACCACGCGAGGATTCGATAGAACGGTGTCAGATACCCGCGCACGTCGCGCTTGCTGCGGATCGCGCGCCAGCCGCTCCACATCGCGGTGAACGTGATCACCACCAGATAGCCGAAGAACACGCCTAACGCCGTCCGACCCTCCCACAAGAACTTTGCAGCAATCGGCAACGCTGTCACCACGATGCCGAGCATCGCGATGAGGAATGCCTGGCCAACGCGTCGATGCAGCAGCGAGCCCTTGCGCGCGATCGCCGCGCTCCAATACAGGATGAGCGCAGCCATCCCGGCGGCGACATGGATGGACAACAGTAATTTGTAGGCGGTCATGGAATGGTTCCGGCTGCGGCGATGACGCAGTGTCGTAGTCGGTGTCCGGGACCGCAGGTGCCGACCGTCCCCGATTCGAGGTGTCTTTAGTCACCTTCGCGGCACCGGGCCGTGCGAGCGCTTAGACGCTGCCTATACTCGCTGCATGAACGTC
Organism: Ahniellaceae bacterium; assembly: GCA_046596095.1. Taxonomy (GTDB): domain Bacteria; phylum Pseudomonadota; class Gammaproteobacteria; order Xanthomonadales; family Ahniellaceae; genus JBBQNY01. The sequence goes on from JBKJND010000357.1 coordinate 1,647, forward strand.
GCCAGCGTCAAGATTGAATCCCAAAAGCCGCTCTGGGGTGACGGCCTGCTCTCGCCGCTGAGCTGGGCCGCTTACGTGACGTGGATTGCCGTGGCTTTCGATGCGCTCGACGACGTCGGCCTGCGCGAGGGCAGCGCGCTCGAGTGGTGCGGTGCGATCGCACTCGCGCTGTTTGTGATCCTGTTCGGGTGGCGCGCAACGATCGGACGAAGCCGCGCGTCCAAATGGCTCGCGCCAGTCCTGGTGATCGCGCAGGCCATGACTGCCCTCTTCGCGAGCTGGTGTTTGCGTGATGGCATTATCGGAATCCTGCTGATCATCGTCGCGGCCCAGCTGGTTGCGATGCTGCCGCTACGCGCGAGCATTGCCCTGCTCGCCGTGTTCAACCTGATGCTGGGCTGGATCTGGTCGCAGGAGCTGGGTGCCACTCAAGCGTTCTTCGCGATGCTGTCGCTGATTGGATTCCAGGCGTTCGCGGCGCTTACGGGTTTGTACGCGGTCCGCGCCAGCGAGTCGCATGAAGCGCTGATGCTGGCCCATGGCGAACTGCTCGCGACGCGGGAGCTGCTGTCGGAAAGCACGCGCAGCGAGGAACGTCTGCGCCTGTCGCGCGAGTTGCACGATGTCGCCGGTCACAAACTAACCGCGCTCAAGCTCAACCTCGCGCGGCTCTCAAGAGATCAGGACATCGGCGCACGCGAGGAAGTCAGGATTTCGACGCAATTGGCAACCGAGTTGCTCGACGATATTCGCGCTGTGGTCGGTGAGCTGCGTCGGCATGACGGTGTCGACCTCAGCGCGGCGCTGAATGCCTTGGCGCAATCGATACCCGGCGTGCGGATCGATATTGAGGTGGATGCGGACAGCCGCCTCGCTGTGATGGGGCACGCCGAAACATTGCTGCGTTGCGCTCAGGAGGCACTCACCAATGCACTGCGGCACGGCGCGCCAACGCGCATTGTGGTGCGCTGTCGGCGCACCGAATCGGCCGTTGAAGTGACCGTTGCGGACAACGGCACGCAAGGCGCGAAAATACGTTTCGGCAACGGACTTAACGGCATGCGCGAGCGCCTGGAAGCTGTCGGTGGTGCATTGCGGGTGGGTGCGGCTCCAGCGGGTGGAGTCGAGTTGATCGCGTCGGTGCCGGCATGACCGCGTCGGGCGCTTCCACGGAGACGGAGCAGCGCGTGCGCATCCGCATCGCGCTCATCGACGATCAGTCGCTGGTGCTGCGCGGCCTGTCGGCACTGCTCGGCGAT
>JBKJND010000390.1:0-2680 GCA_046596095.1 Ahniellaceae bacterium
GCGCGGTGGCAGGCATCATGCCGCCGGCATGGCCTGCGAGCGGAACCATGCGTAGGTTTGCTCGATGCCCTCGCGCAGATCGATCGAAGCGCGCCAGCCAAGCGCCTCGATGCGCGAGACGTCGAGCAACTTGCGCGGGCTGCCATCAGGTTTGGTCGGATCGCACTCGATCCTGCCCTTGAAACCCACGATGTCGGCGATCAACGCGGCGAGTTCACCAATGCTCAGATCGCGTCCCACTCCCACATTCACGATGTCTTCCGAGCTGTAGTTGCTCGCGAGGTACCACGCAGCATCGGCAAGGTCGTCCGCATGCAGGAACTCACGGCGCGGCGTACCGGTGCCCCAGATCACCACAGTGGAGTCGCCACGTTCCTTCGCTTCGTGGAAGCGCCGGATCAACGCCGACAACACGTGCGAGCTGGTCAAGTCAAAATTGTCACCGGGGCCATACAAATTGGTCGGCATCAGACTGATCGCGTCGAAACCATACTGGCGCCGATAGGCCTGACACATCTTGATGCCCGCGATCTTCGCGATCGCGTACCACTCGTTGGTAGGCTCGAGCGGTCCGGTCAGCAAGTGCTCCTCGCGCATCGGCTGGGGAGCAAGCCGCGGATAGATACAGGACGAACCCAGAAATACGAGCTTGCGCGTGCCGTTGCGCCAGGCCGCGTCGATGATGTTGTGCTGGATGGCGAGGTTTTCGCCGATGAACTCAGCCGGCCGTGTGTCGTTCGCCATGATGCCGCCAACCTTCGCCGCTGCGAGGAAGACCAATGCCGGCCGTTCGGTGGCGAAAAAACGCTCCACTTCCAGCTGCCGCGTCAAATCGAGCTCGCCGCGCGTGCGCGTGATGATTCCGGAGCACCCGGCCCGCTCGAGCCGCCGCACGATGGCAGAACCTACCAGCCCGCGATGCCCCGCGACGTAAATCGACGTTGATTGCGGCGGGAATTCAGAGGCTGGCATGGTTCAACTTGAATTTTGGTGCGGACTGAACGCGTTTCAGCGCGCGCTCGTCATCGCGCAGGAAGAGGCAGTTCCTGGAGTCGGGTCCCGATGCACGACCAGGCTTGAGGCTCCGCTCGAACGCATTGTAGGTCCAAGGAGAAAACCCTCGTTCTCGCATGAAACTCGCGGCGTCCCACTTGCTGTCGTAGCGTTTGCCGTAGCCGTCATCCTCCATCAGGACACCCATCAGTGCGGGGTCGCTCAGGGCGGCTTCGGCACCCTTCACGACCTGTTCCTCGTACCCTTCCACATCGATCTTGATGAAAGATGGCGTGCCCTGCACATAGAAAGTGTCGAACTGTCTGAGCGGTACCGTCGCGACCGATCCAGCAGTCGTCTCGACGGCAACATGATTCGTCGTGTCCTCATCCCGAGTCATCGCGACATCGCCTTCGCACGCGCCCAACGCGCACTCGTGGATGCTGACACGCGCGCCCAGCGCGTTTATCGCGACGTTCCTGGCGAGCCTGATTGACGTTGAATGCACCGGTTCGAAAGCGTGTATGCGAGAGGCACCGGCCGCAGCAGCGAGCAGGGAATAGGAGCCGATGTTGGCGCCCACGTCGTAAAACACGTCGCCCTGCCGCATCAGATGCAGCACGAAACCCATCTCATGCGGCTCGTGCAAGCCGCAGTAGAAGTTTCCGCTGGCACCCGTCATGCCTCTTTCCATCATCAGGACCAGGTCATCGACAAAAGGGACAACCACGGGATAGGGCAGCAGCCGCGCAGCAAGCTGCCAGCGAACAAACCTGCCAATCGCGGCTGATTTGTGTGCCCGGTTCAACGGATGCGACGTGATAAAGCGCAGTGTGGACAGCAAACTCACGTGACGATCATTCGTTGTGCTGGTAGGCGCGGAAACCGGCTTCGCTGACCAGCGCATCGCGGCGCGCGAGCTCCAGATCGGCTTGCATCATCTCGACGACAAGCTGTTCGAAGGTGATGCGAGGCTCCCAACCCAGTTTCAGCTTCGCTTTGGTCGGATCGCCCAACAGAGTCTCCACTTCGGCGGGTCGAAAGTACCTGCGATCGATAGCCACAATGCAATCGCCGGGCTTCGCGGCGCAATCGACCGGCGCCGACGCCACGATGCCCTGCTCGGCTGCGTCGGTTCCACGCCACTCGATGCTTATGCCAATTTCCTGCGCCGCGCGCACCACGAAATCACGAACCGAATGCTGCACGCCGGTTGCAATCACGAAGTCTTCCGGTTCGTCCTGCTGCAGCATGAGCCACTGCATTTCAACGTAGTCGCGCGCGTGGCCCCAGTCGCGGCGCGCGTCGAGATTTCCAAGGAACAGCGTGCGCTGCATACCCAGATGGATGCGCGCCAATGCGCGGGTGATCTTGCGCGTGACAAATGTTTCGCCGCGCAGCGGGCTTTCGTGATTGAACAGGATGCCGTTGCAGGCATAGATGCCGTAAGCCTCGCGATAGTTGACCGTAATCCAGTACGCGTAGAGTTTGGCAGCGCCGTAAGGCGAGCGCGGATAGAACGGCGTGGTCTCGGTCTGGGGCGTTTCCTGCACTTTGCCGTAAAGCTCCGACGTCGAGGCCTGATAGAACCGTGACTTCTTCTCCAACCCCAGAATGCGGATTGCCTCGAGCAAACGCAGGGTTCCCAGCGCGTCGGAATTGGCGGTGTATTCAGGGGTTTCGAACG
>JBKJND010000397.1:0-3876 GCA_046596095.1 Ahniellaceae bacterium
GATCGAGCAGCATCGATTCGAGCAGGTCAAGCTGGCTCGCTTGACTGGCGAGAAGATCGTCGAGGCGGTTGACCGCGAGCTTGATGTCTGGCGCGGTGGCTGGCGGCGCGATGTGGGTGGTCACAGGACCACCGACGCCGGGCTTGCGATCGAAATTGAACTCGCCATCGTCGAGCTTGCCGAGCTTGGCGATGCGCTCGCCCAATGCGTTGAGCCGTGCCGCTTCTGCCTGCAACTCGCCAACGCGGAGCGCAAGCGCTTCCGTGTTGCGATCGTTGTCCTGACGGATGCGCGCGACTTCAGCCTGCTGCGTCGTGAGGTCATTGCGCGCGACGCTGAGCTGTGCCTTGACGCGGCTCGGCCCGCCAAACAATGTACCGGCGAGCAGCCCGCCGCCAAAGATGGCGAGCAACACTCCGCATACAATACCGCCGGCCTTCAGCATCGCGCTGCGATCATCCAGTCGGACGACTTTGGGCGAGGAAAAAGGTCTGGCCACGATTATGATGTTCATGCGTCAAAGGTTCGCCCGTTTGAGTTTGAGATGACCCGCACGCCCCGCCATCGCACCGTCGTCACCGCCAGCATTGCCGCACAAGCTGGACTGGCGCCGGTTCGCGGCGATGTACTGGCTCGCCTGGCGGACAACCGCAGGCTCGCCGAGGCTTTGCAGGATGCGCTGCCGCCCGCACTCGCCGGACAGGTCCGGTTTGCAACGGTCAGGCAACGCACGCTCGTATTCCTTGCAGATACACCGGCTGCTGCCTCGCGCCTGCGCTTGATGCAGGCCGATTTGCTGGCACGGGCGCGGCACGTTGCCGCGATCGACGCCACCGCCGTATCGGTGAAAGTGGTGCCGCGTGAGGCGATCGAAACGATCGCGCACCCTCACGTGAAGCCTCTTTCGGTTGCAGCCCGCCGCCACCTCGCGAACGCGGCAGCGGCCATGCAGGACCCGGATCTCCGGATCCTGCTGGAACGTCTGGCCGGCTTGGCCTGAATCAGAACCCTGTTCCCGTGGCGGAAAGTCCGCCCTGACCACCTTTGGATCGGCGGCCCTCAAACAAACAACGATAAGGTTCCGGCTAGACCGCGTGAGCCGGATGCGCGTACGAAATCGGCGCTCGTCCGGCGTCGGGGAAGGTCACTTCCTCCCACGCGCTGCGATCGGCGATCAGTGTCCTGAGCAACTGGTTGTTGAGTTGATGACCGGACTTGTGCCCGTAGAACGCGCCAATGAGGCTGTGCCCGAGCAGGTACAGATCGCCGATCGCATCCAGAATCTTGTGCTTGACGAACTCGTCTTCGTAACGCAGACCGTCTTCGTTGAGAACCCGGTAGTCGTCGAGCACGATCGCGTTGTCCATGCTGCCGCCGAGCACCAGGTTGCGCTCGCGCAAGGCTTCGATATCGCGCATGAAACCAAACGTGCGCGCGCGGCTCACTTCCTTGACGAACGAAGTCGTGGAAAAGTCGATCTCGGCGACCGACGTCTTGCGGGTGAATACGGGGTGGTCGAAATCGATCGAGAATCCGACTTTGAATCCGTCGAAGGGCTCGAACTGCGCCCACTTGCCGTCGTCCTCGACGCGGATCTTCTTACGGATACGGATGAATTTCTTGGCTGCATCCTGCTCGACGATGCCGGCGGACTGCAGCAGAAACACAAACGGTCCGGCCGAACCATCCATGATCGGGACTTCGCCCGCGGACAGATCGACGTACGCGTTATCGATACCAAGCCCTGCCATCGCCGCCAGCAGGTGCTCCACGGTTGCCACGCGCGCGTTGCCGCAGATGAGCGCAGTGGACATGCTGGTGTCGCCGACGTTTTCCGCGCGTGCGCGAATTTCCACGGGTTCCGGCAGATCGACGCGCCGAAAAATGATGCCGGCGTCCACGGCCGCGGGACGCAAGGTCATGTAAACCTTGTCACCGGTGTGGATACCGACGCCGGTGGCGCGGATGGTGTTTTTGAGCGTGCGCTGCCTAATCATGCTGGGTTAAGTGTGCGCTCGGCGCTCGACGATGCCGGACGGTAACACACCGTTGACGCCACGCAAACATTTGAACTACCAATTCGCCACAATTTGTTGCTTTCCCACCACAATAATGAGTGTTCCTTCACGTTTCTTTCTCACGCCGCTATTCTTCCGTGGAACGGGAAGGCGCGTGCCACCGAGCCTGACTTCATCCCCCCCCTCCAGGGGAGGTACCGAGGGAGAGGTCTCCAGTTCGCCGCGCAGCTCGTTTATGCATGAAACCTTCGGCAAGACCGAACCCCCTCCCCCGGAGGGGGAGGGGGTTACGCGGTTCAATCCGCCTGGCGGCGAAGGAAGGCAGGAATGTCGAGGTAGTCGTCGGGGCCGCCTCCGGTTGGTGCTGCGCCGCCTGAGGATTCCGGAGCCGAGCCGCCGCCGCGCACGTTCGCGCTACGAAAGCCACCGGTCATTGGGTATTCGACCGCGCCAGTGGTTGCGTTGCGCACCACCCGCATGGGGCGCTCGACCGCGCGCTCGACCACCACCGTGTCGCGCCGGTCCGCGCTGGCTCGATCAAGCCCGGACCGCGCTGCTGCCTGCCCACGATTGAGGCCGGTCGCCACCACGGTCACGCGGATATCGTCCTGGATGTCGGGATCAAGCGCGGTGCCAATGACGATGGTCGCGTCGTCCGACGCCAGTTCCTGCACCGTGGTGCCGATTTCCTCGAACTCGCGCATGGTGAGGTTCGGACCTGCGGTGATATTGACCAGAATGCCGCACGCGCCGGCCAGATTGATGTCCTCAAGCAACGGGTTCTTGATCGCGGCCTCGGCGGCAGCCAGCGCGCGATCATCGCCACGGCCGATGCCGGAACCCATCATCGCCATGCCCATCTCACTCATGACGGTGCGCACGTCGGCGAAGTCGACGTTGATAAGGCCCGGGCGCGTGATGAGGTCGGCGATGCCCTGCACGGCTCCCAGCAACACGTCGTTGGCGGCCTTGAACGCGTTGAGAAAGTTGACTTCGCGTCCGAGCACGGTCAGCAGTTTCTCGTTTGGAATGATGATGAGCGAGTCGACATACTGACCAAGCTCCTCAATGCCCTTGAGCGCGACCTGGCGGCGACGATTGCCTTCGAACGGGAATGGTTTGGTCACCACTGCGACAGTCAGAATGCCCATGTCCTTGGCCAGCTGCGCGACCACGGGCGCCGCGCCCGTACCGGTGCCGCCGCCCATGCCCGCAGTGATGAACACCATGTCCGCGCCTTCGAGCATCTGGCAGATCTTTTCGCGATCCTCGAGCGCGGCCTGCCGCCCGACCTCGGGGTTGGCGCCTGCGCCGAGGCCCTTGGTAACACTGGAGCCAAGCTGCAACACGGTCTTGGCGGCACAGGTGCGGATCGCCTGCGCGTCAGTGTTGGCGCACACGAATTCCACGCCCTCGACATTGGCCTGGAGCATATGCGAGACGGCATTGCCGCCGCCACCGCCAACCCCGATGACCTTGATGACCGCGTTCTGCGCCGTGTTGTCGATGAATTCGAACATGATGCTTGCTCCTTCTACAGCTGATTATTGGATTGCCGCTGCCTTTGTTTTTATGTGTCTCTAACGCCACTCAGACCCGTTGCTTCAACGTTGCAACCTCGCGTAGGTCAGGTCGCGCAGCGACCTGACATGGACTTGCTGGAAGTTTTTCGTCAGGTCGGCAAAGACGACCTGACCTACCCACTGCCTTCCTTTCCATTGGCCTCCGCTCAAAACTCACCCCAGAACCAGCGTTTGAGTTTGCTGGCGAGGGAATCGCCCCCTTCCCCTGCCGATGCGGGAGCCACGCTGCCGCCGCCCGACTGGCTGCCGAATATCAGCAGCCCGACGCCGGTCGC
>JBKJND010000121.1:0-3949 GCA_046596095.1 Ahniellaceae bacterium
GCTTTTACTACTCGGATGAGGCCACCGTCGAGATTCCACTCATTCGTAATTACGCGACGCGCGTTCGCGAGTTGCTCGAGGAAATGGCGGCCGTCAGCGGCGGCAAGCTGCGCCTGACAGTGATCGATCCCAAGCCTTTTTCAGAGGACGAGGATCGGGCCAGTGCACTCGGACTCACCGCAGTGCCGCTCGGGGCGAGCGGCGAGGGCAGCGTGTTCTTTGGTCTTTCCGGCAGTAGCGCCACCGGCGAGCAAGCCTCCATTCCATTCCTGCAGCCCGACAAGGAAGCGTTCCTCGAGTACGACCTGGTCAAGCTCATCTACACGTTGGCGCATCCGAAGAAGCCCGTGGTCGGACTCCTGACCAGCTTGCCGATGGCCGCGGCGCTCGACCCCGCAACGCGTCAGGTCCGTCAGCCCTGGGCAGTACTCGGCGGCTGGCAGGAACTATTCGACGTGCGCATGCTCGAACCCGCGAGCACCGCCGCGATCGCGCCCGAGATCGAAACGCTGATCGTCGTGCATCCCAAGCGGTGGACCGACGATCTCCTCTACGCCATCGACCAGTTCGTGTTGCGCGGCGGGCACTTGCTGGTGTTTGTGGATCCGCACGCGGAGCTGGATCCCGGTAGCGCCAATCCCGAAGATCCGATGGCGGCGATGCTGGACGACCGCAGTTCGAATATGGCGCCGCTGTTCGCGCAGTGGGGCGTGCGCTTCGATCCAGCGCAAGTCGTCCTGGACGCGCAGGCCGCGCTCACCGTGCAAAGTCCAGGCGGCGGTCAGACAAAACATCCGGCGATCGTCGGTTACGGCAAGCAGCAGCTCAATCAAGACGACGTCGTCACCGCAAACCTTGCGATCATCAACATGGCCAGCGTCGGCGCACTGACGCAGATCGAACGCTCGAAAGTGAAACTGATGCCGCTCATCCAGTCGACGGCAGACTCGATGTTGATCGATGCCGAGCGCATGCGCATGCAGCCGGATCCCGCTGACCTGTTCAAGGGTTTCGTGTCGTCCAGGACCAGTCAGGTGCTCGCGGCGCGTTTGCAGGGCCAGTTCACCACCGCGTTTCCAAATCGTCAGGGCAAAGCGCATCTCGCGGCTTCGCGCGCGGACACGAGCATCATCGTGGTCGCCGACACCGATCTGCTCGCGGACCGGTTGTGGGTACAGTCGCAGAGTTTTTTCCAGCAGACCGTCATGAATGCATTTGCCAACAATGGCGACTTCGCGGTGAACGCAGTGGACAATCTGGTCGGTTCGACCGATCTAATTGGCGTGCGTGGACGCGCGATTTCGGCGCGGCCTTTTTCCCGGGTGGAGGCGCTGCGTCTGCAAGCCGACGAACGCTTCCGTCAAAAGGAAACCGAACTAAACGCCGAGCTGGCGGAGACGGAAGCCAAGCTCAACGCGCTCCAGGGCGCGCGTCCGGAAGACGGCGGCATCGCGTTGACGCCGGCGCAAAACGCCGAACTCGAACGATTCCAGTCGCGCAAGCTCCGGATCCGCAAGGAACTGCGCGAAGTACGCCGTCGCCTCGATGCCGACATCGAGGCGCTCGGCAACCGTCTTAAATTTCTCAACATCGTCGTGGTGCCGATCGTGGTCGGCGTGCTTGCCTTGCTGTACGCCGCGTGGCGACGACGCGCGGGGCAACGAGTGGCGACCGCTTGATCGCCTCCTCGAGCAAACGGTTCTGGCCACTTCTACTGGTGACGGGGCTGGTCGTGGCCGGCGCTGTGTGGCTCTCGACGCGCAAGGGCGGTGACAGCGAAGCGGGCTCCGAACTGTGGCTGCCGGGCTTGCGCGGCGACCTCGACCGCATCTCGGCCATCCGATTGACCGGCGCGGGCAACCAGCGCCTGGTGACGATTGAGCGTGGCGACTCGGGATTCGTGGTCGCCGAGCGCGACGGTTATCGCGCCGATACTGCGATCCTGCGCAAATTGCTGTTGCAGCTCGCCGACGCGCGTCTGGTGGAATCAAAAACCACGCGCGCGGATCGGCACGCGACGCTCGGCGTCGAGTCGGTGACATCCCCCAAAGCAACGGGCGTGCGCGTTGAGATCGAAGGATCTGCCAAGCCCTTGTCGTTCACGGTAGGCCGCACTGCGGATCAGCTGGGCGGCGGCACGTTTGTTCGCACGGGCGAGCATGCCGAGGCATGGTTGGTGAGCGGCAACCTTGTGGTCGAGCGCGAACCCGGGCGCTGGCTCGAAAAACGCATCGCGGACATTCCGGCGGCGCGCATCGAGCGGATCGATGTGCAGTCCAAGGGTGATCGGTTTGCCCTGGTGCGGGAGAAGGCCAAGGCTCCTGCCGCAGCGAATCCGGCGACGGACGACGCCGCAACCAGCAGCCAGAATAATGCGGAATCCACGAACGAGTCTGACGCTGATCTGTTCGTGATCGAAGGCGTCGCGGCGGCGGAGATGGCCTCACCGTATGTGGCCGTTGCGACCGCGAGTGCCTTGAGCGAACTCGATCTGCTGGATGTGCGCTCGCGCACAAAGTCAACCAAACCCGCGAACGGCGTGACCGAGCTGCGTTTCGTTCTGCGCAGCGGAGTCACCGTGATCGCGACGGTTTGGCTGCGAGACGGCAAGACGCTCGTGCAGTTGAACGCGGCCGCGACAACCAAGCCGAAAGCCGACGCTCCGACTGCGACGGACTCGATCTCGAGCGCAGCGGTGCCAGCGACGAGTCCGTCGGGCGCGCAGCCGAAAATTTCAGCCGACCCGCCGTCACCGAGTACGAGCGACATCGCGGTGGCGGCCGCCGTAAAGGCATTCAATCGCGAATGGCAGCACTGGACCTACGTCCTGCAACCGCATCGAAGCGCCGGAATGACGCCGACACGCCCCGCATTGCTGAAGCCCACCGACGGCTCCTGAGATGCCTGCTCCGGTTCGCAAGTCGACGCGTAGAGTTGCGGCAGCGCCAGCGAGCGCGACGAGCGGAGCACGGGGCTACGACCAACTCGCCGCAAGCGCGCATCTTGCGCGCGCAGACCCTGCGCTTGGATGGTGGATCGAACACCTTGGTCCGCTCGAGCCGACGTGGCTCGATCCCTTCGAGACTTTCGATGCGCTGGCGCGCGCCGTTCTTTATCAGCAGCTGGCCGGCAAAGCCGCCGCCACCATCGTAGGCCGCGTGGAGCGCCAGCTAGGCGGCAGTCGACTCATGCCCGACGCGATGCTGGCGCAATCCGTCGAAGCCATTCGCGCCTGCGGGGTGTCGGGCAACAAACAACTTGCCCTGCGCGATCTGGCGGACAAGACCCTGTCGGGTATCGTGCCGCGCAATGAGGCGCTGGATGCGCTGGACAACGACGCGCTGATCGAGCGGCTTACCGCAGTGCGTGGGATCGGACGCTGGACCGTGGAGATGCTGCTCCTGTTCCGGCTCGGTCGCGCGGACGTGCTCGCAATCGACGACCTGGGCGTGCGCAAGGGTGCGCAGGTGTTGTTGGCGATGCCAAGGCGAGCCGTCACTCGCAAACCGCCCAACGCCGCACGACTTGCCGCGACGCCGATGCCCACACCTCGCGAACTGGCCGCGTTGGGCCAACGCTGGGCCCCGTATCGCACTCACGCCTGCCGCTACCTCTGGCGTATCTGCGACGCGGTGCGTGCACCCGCTCCCAACGCGAAGCCCATCCGGCGCTCGCAATCCACCCCCACGTGAGCCAAATCAGTTTTGATTTCGCTAACGGTGCGCTTCCTGAGCTGATTCCGTTCGTGGTGAGCCTGTCGAACCATGATCGGAATCAACGAGGGCCGAGACGATAAATGAAGAGCGTTTCACTCGCCTGCGGCGAGCGAGTAACTTTTGTTTCGGCAAAAGTCACCAAAACCATAGCGCCCCGAACGTTCGCCGGAATCGCTCCCGGCGATTCCGGTGCCCTGCGCTTCTCGCAAGTGACCGGGATGCGCAGAACTCGC
>JBKJND010000155.1:0-10152 GCA_046596095.1 Ahniellaceae bacterium
ATGCGCGCGGATCGCCTGCATCGCGTCGCGGCGGATGCAGCATGCGAGCGTCATGAGTTCGTCTTCGGCGACCACCATGCCGCCAAAGCCACCCGCAAACGCGAGCACCGGCAGCAGATCTGCGTCGAGATCCACACCGCTAAAGTTGCCTTTGAATGCAAACAAGTCGGACGCGCGCGGCGGATAGCGTGGTTCACCTAGCGGGTCGGCTTCCCACGAACCATGCGCATCGATCAGCACTGCAGCGTCGATGGCGGCAGTCGCGCCGGAGTCGGATGCGCGCACACGACAAATGTGGCGGTCGCCCGCGCGTACCACCTCGCGCACCGTCCACGGCTGCCACACGCTCGCGCCCAGTGCGACCGCGCGCGCCAGCAGCAAGCTGTCGACATGCTCACGCCCGAGCGCGCGACCCCAGCCGTGCGTCGGATGCGCGTAACGCGGCAACGCAGCGGTGAACTTGTGGTCGCCTGCGAACAGACCCACGCGCCGGAGCGGTGCGCCCGCGCGTTGGGCAAATACCTCACCTACTCCAAGTGCATCGAGCAGCGGCAGATTGCTGGCGGCGATGCATTCGCCGCAGACCTTGCGCCGCGGGAACTCGCGCTTCTCCACCAGCGCAACCGACCAGCCAGCCTGCGCAAGCAGGATCGCTGCGGTCGATCCGGCGACGCCGGCACCGATGATGAGGGCGTCGAAATTGTGTTGAGGCATCACACGCGAGTCGCATTGAAGACGTGACTGAATAGTCCAGCCGCAGATTCACTCAGGTTCCATTCGCCTCCGGATTGCGACGTGGACGGCCACAGCGCGCGGAGTTCGCCATCGCGGAATCCCGCGTGCACGCTCAGCACGGCGTCGTGGCGCGTGACCGCGTTGCAGCCGATCGCGCCGAGCAGATGGCTGCCGGCGAGCGCAATCCTCGCCCGCCGTGGTTCGAGACACACGAATGCCTGCGCACGTTGCGCAATGCCCTGCAGGAGTTGTTCGAGATGCTGGCCTGCAAAGTGATGCACGAACAGATTCGCGCACACGATCGCTTTGCGCTCGTGGTGCGGCTGCACCAGCCAATCGAAAACGTCCACGGCCGCGACATCCACTTGCCATCCGAGCTTGCGGAACTCCGCCAGCGTGGCCGCGTCGACGACGGGCTCGCGATCGAGCAGCGTCAGGCGCATCCCGCGCCATTGCGATTTGCGCTGGCGTGCGATGCGCAGCATCAGGCTGCCGTCGCCCGCGCCCAGTTCCACCAGATGCGGTGGCGTGGCGGCAGCGGCATCCACGACGCGATCAAGTTCCCGCAACAAAATCGACACGCTGCCCATCAACCGGTTCACCCGTTTGAGATCCCGGCGCGACCGCACCGCACGCGGATCGTCGGCAGGCAACTCGTCGAGCCATTCGGGCTCGACGCGACGCGGCAGTCCGGCGCGCATCTGAATCGGCGCGTGCGATGGCGTCGACCTCATGCCACCTCCAGCAACGCCCCGTGACAGTTGAAGCCCGCGCCGAACGCGGACATCCACCAGTGCCCGCCCGGCGCGCGATCCGCCAACGCGGCCTGCAACACGAAGTACACAAAAGCGCTGCTGAGATTGCCGTATTGACGCAGCATCGCCGCGCTGTAACGCAAATCATCCTCGCGCAAGCCGAGCTTGCTCTTGAGCGCCTGCAGCACATCGCGGCCACCGGCATGCCAGATCCAGACGTCGATGTCGGACGCGTCGATACCTGCGGCGCTCAGCGTTGTGTGCAACACCTGTGCGGCGTGCTCTGCCGCAAGTCGCGGCACCGGCCGCGTCAGCACGTTGCGCAACATGCCGCCGCGCTGCTCGAAGCGCAACGCCTCGCGCTCGGACGGATTGGTCAGCGAACTGGCGCATTTCCATTCGACACTGCGCTGATGGGGCGGCGACGGCAGCGACGACAACACCGCCGCTCCCGCACCGTCGCCGAACAGGCAGGCGCTGATCAAAACACCCGGATCATTGTCAAGATACATCGCCGCGCTGCTGACCTCCACGCACACCGAGAGCACATGCGTCGCGGCACCAGAGCCGAGCAATGCGTCTGCCATGCGCCAGTTCGGCAACGCCGCGCCACAGCCCTGACCGACGAGGTCGAGCGCCTGCACGTCGGACCGTAAGCCGAGTCGCTCGATCACGTAGCTGGTCAGCCCGGGACAGAGATAGCCCGTGCAGGTACTGATAATCACGGCATCGATTTGGCCGGCCTGGAGGCCCGCATCGGCGAGCGCGCGCGTCGCTGCCGTAGTCGCCAGCGTCGGCGCGTGCAAGGCGAAGCGCGCATCCAGCGTGTCGGGGTCGATCTTGAAACTTTCCGCAAGCGAATCGAGCGCCAGATACCGCGTCTCGATCCCGTTGTCGCGTTGCAGAACCGTCTGCGCAATCGCACGCGAGCGGCGATCGAGCTTCTCGAACCAGGCCGACGCCAGGAACGCCTCCCAGCACTCGCTCTTGGTGTAGCGCCGCGCGGGATGCGCGGTACCGAGGCCATGCAGGAACATCGGACTCCTTGAGCGTTGTGGCTGTGCGGCCGCGAGCCGTAGCGCGCGACGCACCTGCGGACGCGGCACCTTACCCGCAGCGTGGCCGTCGCAGGGTGAAGACTTCAACGCGTTCGTCAAACGCCGGCGATCATCGAGCATGTTGTGCGACAGTGCTTCGACGAAGACGGGGCGAACGCCCCTCGCTTACTCGAAGACCCCAACATGGGCCTGACGGTGTCCGACGCGGTACGCATCCTGTCGTGGATTGAGGAACTTTGCGCCGGGGTTTCCGTCCACTCTCTTTCCTAGTGATGGAATGACGCATGCGCAACCTTGCCTTGATGACGTTGGTGTTGTCCTGTTCCTGCGTGCGCGCCGACACCTTTGCCGATCTCAAGCGCACGCTGGCGAGTCTCGACGGCAAGGAACCCATCAGCGCCAAGCTCGGCTTTACGCGCTCGCAGACCAACGAAGGCGACAAGCCTGCCGACCGGGTACCGGTTACCGTGGGCGCCGAGGTGGGTGCGGATGCTGCCGGTGTGCGCATGACTTTTCCGCGCCGCACGCTCGACATCGCCGTCGCGGAATCGCGGCAAACGGATCCGGAAGCCAAGAAGCCGATCAGCGGAGCGCTGGGTGAAGTACGGGTCACCGATGTGGATGAGTATCTGAGCGCTGCGCCGAAGCTGTTGGCGGCGCTGCAGCGAGCGAGCGTGCTCGAAGAGAAAACGGAGTTGTGGCGAGGGCAACCGGCGCGTTTGCTGCGGCTCAAGCTCGATCCTTTACTGAGCAAGCAAAACAGGAAATACATCAAGAAGTTCGATGCCAACGCGCGCATCTGGGTGTCGGCCGATGGCGTGCCGCTGGCCGCGGAACAGAGTTTCACTTACTCGGGGCGCGCGATGATGGTGATCAGCTTCGAGTCGGCGAGCAAGGAAAGCTTCGAGTTCGAGCGGCGCGGCAATCGTCTCGTGGTGTTGCGCCATCAGAGCGAAGACACGAGCGCCGGTGGTGGCGAAAGCGGCACGCGCAGGATCGATGCGCGTTTGACGCTCGCACCCACCACCGCAACGCCACAAGCCGGCGCGCAGTAGCCAGCCTCGGTTCGCAATGATTCCCGGGTGGCGATCAAACTCGGGCAAGCGCGTGTGTTCGCGATGTCGCGGTCTTGCTTCACGCAGCCGCCGCACCACCCCGCAACCGAAACGTGCGCGCCGAGCGCGATTCCGCGATTCGTCGATACGCGCGCGATAGATTCGCCCCCCGTTTGCTGGCGGGCTGCCCAGTCCCAAAGCTCCCAAGTGCGAGATCCGTCGCAAATTTCTTTTTCAGCGAGTGAGCGATCGGCACCCTGTTTGACGCGTTACATAGATAGAGGGCCGCAGTTTTCTCCAATTCCGCCCGACAGCGCCTCGCGGATGGGGTTGGAGCAGGCCTGAAGCCGCGTCACTGAAGCACACATCTGAGCGTCGGGAGTCTCAGAAATGCCGAGGCAAGGGTTCCCCCCCCAAATCGTTTCAGTGAAGATGCTGGTGCTGGCTCTCCGGGGTGCGGCTCTTGCTGCGGCACAGCGCTGCTTCGTCCGGACCCTGAGTCCAGCTGGGGACCTGCGCAGGAGGCGCCAAGCTTCCCTGCGGCTGTCCCTGCGATGCATTGTTGGGCTCTTGCTTCCTGCTGCCCTTTCGGCGGACAGCGCAATTCCGGAACTGCCTGTGGCTGCCGCCTTTGCGACCCAGACTTTCGAGTCCGCTTCGCTGCGATGGAACGGGGAGGCTCGCGACATTGTCCGGCGCAATCGGACGGATCCGCTGTGGGCGGCGCGCACTTACGCGATGGTCAGTGTCGCCCAATACGATGCCGCGAAAGCCGCCGAATCGTCTGACAAGAAAAATACCAACGGGGCCTTCACCGCCACTGCGATTGCTTCGAGCGCTGCGACGATGTTGGCGCACCTGTACCCGCACGAAGTGCCGAGAATCAGCGCAGCCTTCCAGGCGCATCTGCTGACTTTGAGTGAATCCACTGCGGCTGCGGACCGACACCAGGCTCTGGCACTCGGCGAAGCGGCGGCACTTTCCGTGCTGCAGGAGCGGCAGACGGATGGCGCAATCAGTCTGGACACGGCGGTTCGTCCGATGCGCGCCAACGCTTGGTACAGCAGCGAAGACCGGGCGCCGCTGCGAACGTATTGGGGGCGCGTGCGTCCGTTTCTGTCGCATCGGATCGGCGAACTTGGTGCGCCGCCGCCGGGCCTGGAGTCGACGCAGTTCAGCGAGGCTCTCGAAACCGTCCGGATAGCAAGGAATGGTGCGTCTGGCGAGAACGATCGCCTGGCGAAAAAATGGGCCGATGGACCAGGGACCGCGACCCCACCAGGGCACTGGAACCAGATCGCGGACGCACTCATCGCCCGACACCAGCTGGATGAACTCGAGAGTGCCCGGGTCCTGGCGCTCATGAACATGGCGATGATGGACGCGAGCATCCTGTGCTGGCGCAGCAAGTTTGAGCATTGGCTGCTGCGCCCGTCGCAAGTCGATCCCGAGATCGTCCCCAGCTTTCCATTGCCCAACTTCCCGTCGTATCCATCAGGCCACGCCGCTTTCTCGGGCGCAGCTTCAGCATTCCTTGCATACCGATTTCCGGGCGAGAGCGGCGAGCTGAACCGGCTGGCCGAAGAAGCCGCGCTATCGCGCGTGGTCGGCGGAGTTCACTACCCCTTCGATTCAGAAGCCGGTCTCCAGCAAGGGCGGCGCGTCGCGAAATTGGCCATCGGGCAATACCAGCGCGAAGGCACGCAACGCGTAGCGGCGAGAACGTCGGCACACAGCACACACAGCAGCAGCGAGGATCGGCCATGAAACAGCTTATGCGAGTCGTTTTGCCACTTGCCCTGCTATCGGCTTCGGCCGAGCTCGCGGCGCAGGTGTACTCGGTGCCGATCCGGTGGTGCATCATCGCCAACGACACCAATGGCAATGGTCAGGTCGATCCAGGAGAGGACGGCGCACCGGCCTTCACCAATCCGAACCACGTCGGCGAGGCGGACACCGACAACGTGCTCTGGCGACGTCACGAACGGCCGAGCGATGCGGTGTTCATCCCCGAGGCGCAGGTCACGTTCCGGTCAGGCATCTACAACATCGTCGAGGATCAGCTGCTGCGCTTCCCAATTATTCCCGACCCCGATCCCAACCCCACCGGCGACGCGTTCTGGTTGCCTGGGGACATCCTAAGCTCGAGCGGCGCGACCAGCACCGAGTGGAACACGGCGCACAACGCATGCGTGGACGCTTGGCGCGAGCAGCACGGCGTCGAAGACATCGGTGTGGTGGTGATCAACGCCAATCACTACCGTTCTTTGTCCGGCGATTCCGAGCCGGGTGCAGCGAGCGTGGGTGGGCGGCGCGCGATCCTTCGCGACAACGCTTACCTGCTGCCGGGCTCGCCGCTGTTCGGCGCGTTCGAGAGCCCGCCGAACCTGTCCACCGTGCCCGACCACATCGACAAGCACTTCGGCCACGAGATGGGCCACGCCCTCGGCGGCCTGCGTCACACCTGCAGCAACCAGAACATCATGAGCAACCGCCGCATCGACACCAACGGCGACAACCAGGCTGACAACATTCACCTGAGCAGCTCGATCGCCGAGGTGTTCAACACCGCCGACTGCCCGACCACCGACCTCCCCGTGGTCGACCAGATCGCGCTGCTGCGCGCTGCCGCCAAAGCAGCGCCCGGCTGCAAGATCGCCGGCACCAACACCGATTGCACCGTGCGCAGTGACGTGCGCGCCGATCGCACCAAAGACACGCCGATTCTGTTCACCGACCTGTCGCTGGTGACAATCACCCACGAGGACACCACTGCCCGCCTCGTGCACGAGCCGATGGGGCCGCTGGCCCGCAAGTTCTTCAAGCGGGGCAGATACTTCGACTACTACACTTTCCTGGATCAGGACAACGACGCCGGCACGGGCGGGGCGGCGGAGGCGCTCAAAGTTCCCGTGCGATTCAAAGGCGTCGAGCTGGCCACGCGCGTGCGGGTGACTATGCAGGACGGCCGCTTTCGCTTCGTGCCCACGGTGTGGAAGTTCGCCAACTCTGGCTTTACCGAAGTGACCGACCGTCGCATCCGTGCTTATGGCTTCCCGGTGAAGGCCTTGACCGAGCCCGTTGAGCTGTACCTTACCGACCAGATCACATTGGAGGCACCGCTGGCAGTATTCGGTGCGTCCAACGATTTCCGGGTGCAGGCTGCGGTCGTCGTGCGCGACGGCAAAAAGGCCAAAGTCCTCGACCTGCTCGACGACGGACGTGAGAAACCGGGGCGCGCGTTCCGCTGGCGTTCGCCCACCTTTCCGGTGTGCTCGGTGGCGCCAGCGCACGCGCCCCGCCGCAGCGCGCTCGTGGTCACCGCGAAAGGACTGCTACCAGACCAACCCGTGCATCTGATCTTCGGTCACCGGCACGTGGCCAACGGACACGCGGGATCTGACGGCACCGCGACGATCTCCACGGCGGTTCCCGCAGACGCACGCGACGGTCAGCACTTGATCACAGTCGGCACTGATGGCACAGCGTTGACAGCGGATTGCATCACGCTGGTCAAAGGCGGCCCCCGACCCGGCAAGTCGCAACCCTCGCATGGTGATCGACCGAAACCGCCCACGACGCTGGACGAGACTCGATGACTCACGCAGGTATCTGAACAGCCCAACCTTGATCTTCGAGTAACTGCTTCAGCGATCAAAGCGCCGACAGGCGCACAATGTCGGCGCGCACGCGGGTGCGCGCCACGGATGTCGAGCCATGCGCCTGTCGACGTGCCTCCTGTTGCTCGGCTTGTCCTTCGGCGTCAGCGCGCAGAACCTGACCGTTTACGACGATGCGCTGCGCAATGGCTTCGTGGGTGGTTATTCGTACGGCGACGGCACCGATCTTGCGCACGCCACCACCACGTACAACGGCTCGACGCGTTCCATCGCGTTTACCGGCAATGCGTCTACCAACGCGGTGGCATTTCCGCACGAAACGGTGAACTTCACCACTGTCGAGTATTCCGGTGTGCGTTTCTACGTCCATGGCGGCGCGGCGGGCGGTCAGCAGTTGCGCTTTCAGGTCTACAACGATCTCGGCGGCGTACCGCTCGCCAATGTGGAACTTGATACGTATATCGCGGGTGGCGCGATTGCCGCCAACGAATGGCGACTGGTCGAGGTGCGCTTTGCCAACGCGCCGCTGGCGTTCGCGGGCACGTTCGATCGCTTCGATGTCCAGTCCGATGCAGCCGGCGTGCAACCGACGCTGTATCTCGACGATATCGCGCTGATCGACGCGACACCGCCTGCCTCTCCCATCTTTGCCGATGGCTTCGAACCGGGTGCGGCGCCGACCGAATTCCTGTTCGTACCGCAATACACGACCAACGCGATCAAGGTGTATCAGCGCACTGCGGGCGGCTTTGCGTTCGTGCGCACTGCGCCGCTTGGCGCCACCGTCTTGCCGAACTCTCTCGCCATCTCACCCGACGGCAAGCTCTGGGTTGTCGACAACGGCGGGATCAAGCGATTGCTGCAGTACTCCATCGCCTCGATCCTGACGGCTCCGAATCCGGCAGCTGAGGTGACTATCGGCCCGGTCGGTGCGAACAACGGCGATCTGTTCGATCTCGCATTTTTCGGAAACTTCGCGTACGTCACGCAAAGCAACTTCGGCGCGATCGATCGAGTGCAGCGCTACGCGTCGGCCGATCTGGCGGTCAGCGGCAACCCTGTCGCGACGAGCCTCACTGCCGCGAGTCTCGACGTGCCTGCGGGGCTCGAGTTCGACGCGCAGGGTCGGCTCTGGATTTCCAACTTCGGCAACAACACGTTGGTGCGCATGAACGCGTCGAGCGGCGCCATCGACCGCGTCGCGACCAACGTCGCGCTCGGTGCACGCAATTCCCTGAACCGGCCGGAAGGGCTCGGGTTCGACGCGGACGACACGCTCTGGGTCGGCAACAACGGCGAGCCGACGATCTCGGGATACGCGGCGCATCAACTCGATGGCGCAGCGCTGGGCGCGACCGTGCCGATCCACCAGATCGACGTCAACCCTGCGTTGTTCCAGGGCGACACCGTGGGCGGCCTCGCGTTCGATCGCGACGATGATCTGTGGGCGAATTACCAGAAGGACCTGAGCGTTCGCGAGTACGCGCTGACCCCGCTGCCGCGTCCGGGCGGCGAACCCGGGGTCGGGTCGTACCAAAGCGTTGCGGGACAATCGCTCGCAGCCGCGACGACACTTCCGGGTTTTGGCGGCATCGCCGTGTGGCCGGTGCCCGCATCGATGCACCTGTCGGCGAGCGCATTTCGCGGCACCAACGTGGTCGGCATGGAAATGGGTTACACGTTTTTTCCGCAGGCGACAGGCCCGGTCGGGGGCACGCACTACCCGGTGCACGACACACGCCTCATCGATTATTTCGCATCGAAGGGCATGACCACGATCCGCTTTCTGTTTTCGTGGGAAGGCATGCAGTCGGCACTAATGGGTCCGGTTCCCGCGTCCAACGTCGGCAACTACAAGGATTACTTCGACAACTACAAGCGCATCGTCGACTACGCGACCACGGTCCGCGGCATGCAGGTGATCGTCGAACCGTGGCAGGCCGACACCGGCGGTGGTGCAGGCGGTCCGCGCTGGCGCGGCGGTCTGGTGGGATCGCCAGCAGTACCAACCGCAGCGTGGAGCGATTTCTGGACAAAAATTGCGACGGTTTTTGTCGCCAATCCGCGCGTTTCATTTGGCCTCGTCAACGAGCCCAACAACATGTCGACCATGGGCTGGTGGGCGATCGCGCAAGCCGGCATCACGGCGATCCGCAGTTCCGGCGCGACGCAGCGCATCTTCGTTCCCGGCAACGGCTACACGGCCGCGAGCACGTGGGTGATCGGCAATGCCTTCTACGACACGGATCCCGTCAAGCGCTCGAACGCGTATGGATTTCTCAACGCCAACGGCGTGGGCATGCCCATCACCGATCCGTTGAACAACATGGCGGTGGAAGTCCACACCTACCTCGACACCGATCAAGGCGGCAGCACGACGGAGATCACCTCGATTACTGCCGCGCGCGAACGCCTGCAGGTGGTCGTCAATGAAGCCCGCGTGCGGGGCTACAAGGTGTATCTCGGCGAGCTCGGATTTCTCGCCACCGTGCCGATCGCGCCTGCGGCATGGGCCGACTTCATCGCGTACTTCGAGGCAAACAACGATGTGTTGATCGGCTTCACCTGGTGGGCCGGTGGCCATCCGCTTTTCTGGAACGACATCGGCGCCAATGGCGGCGGTCACTTCGCGATATCGCCGACCAGCAGCGCCACGTACACCGGCGACACTGTCAACATGGACATGATCGAAAACGACTTCTAATGCTGGAAACCATAGGTACGCCTGAACAGCTAGACCTTCGACACGGCCCCGGGAAATGTCCATTTTTGTCGGGGTATCACTGCTTCAATTTCATCGCGTGTAATTGATACGGTTCCGTTGCATGCAGCCGACCAGTGCGACGGTCCGGATTCTTCACGAAGATGGAGACGATTGGGCAAGTTTGCCCTTGGTAATGGAACATCTCCGTGGTAGCTATAGCCGCAT